>NZ_JBRREG010000027.1:0-49987 GCF_056760155.1 Stenotrophomonas sp. STEN022 | reverse complement strand
GCATTGGGCGCTACCGGTAATGCACCTGCCGACCATGGGTCGGCACTACAGGTTTGGCTTTATCGGTAATGCCCCTGCCGACCATGGGTCGGCACTACGGGTTTGGGCTTGTCGGTAATGCCCCACAACGACAACGCCCCGCTTTCGCGGGGCGTTGGCTGTTACATCACGGCGCGGCTATCAGCCCCACGGATCCTGCAGGATCATGGTGTGGTCGCGGTCCGGGCCGGTCGAGACGATCGACACCGGGCAGCCCGCCAGTTCTTCCAGCGAACGCAGGTAGGCGCGCGCGGCCGGCGGCAGCTTGTCCCACTCGGTGATGCCGTGGGTGTTTTCGCTCCAGCCCGGGAACTCCAGGTACACGGGGGTGCATTCTTCCCAGCCCTGGGCGTCCAGCGGGGCGTATTCCGAACGCTTGCCACGGTATTCATAAGCGATACAGACCTTCAGCTTTTCCATGCCATCGAGCACGTCGAGCTTGGTGATGCACAGGCCGGAGATACCGTTGATGGCCACGGCGCGCTTCAGCGCGACGATGTCCATCCAGCCACAGCGACGCGGACGGCCGGTCGATGCGCCGTACTCGGCGCCACGGTCACGGATGCCCTGGCCGATTTCATCGTCCAGCTCGGTCGGGAACGGGCCGCCGCCAACGCGGGTCGCGTAGGCCTTGGCGATACCCAGCACGTAGTCGATGGCATCGGCGCCAACGCCGGCACCTGCCAGTGCACCACCGACGGTGGTGTTGGAGCTGGTGACGTACGGGTAGGTGCCGTGGTCAATGTCGAGCAGTGCGCCCTGCGCGCCTTCAAACAGCACGCGCTTGCCCTGCTTGCGCAGGTCATGGCAGATGCCGGCAACATCCGACTTCATCGGCTCGACGTATTCGCCGAAAGCCAGGGCTTCCTGATACACGGTGTCGAAATCCACCGGCTCCACGCCCAGGTACTTGGTCAACACGAAGTTGTGGTAATCCAGCGCGGTACGCAGCTTTTCAGCCAGCTGTTCCGGGTAATGCAGGTCGGCGATGCGGATGCCGCGACGTGCAACCTTGTCTTCATAGGCCGGGCCGATGCCGCGACCGGTGGTGCCGATGGCCTTGCCACCAGCGGCCTTCTCACGCGCCTGGTCCAGGGCGATGTGGTACGGCATGATCAGCGGTGCCGCGGGCGATATCTTCAGGCGCGAACGGACTTCGACGCCAGCGGTTTCCAGCTCTTCGATTTCCTTGCGCAGGGCGGCCGGGGAAATCACCACGCCATTGCCGATCAGGCACAGCGCGTCATCGCGCAGGATGCCGGACGGAATCAGGTGCAGGACGGTCTTCTTGCCGTTGATGACCAAGGTATGGCCGGCGTTGTGACCACCCTGGAAACGAACAACTGCGCCGATTTCTTCGGTCAGCAGATCGACGATCTTGCCCTTGCCTTCATCGCCCCACTGGGCGCCGAGAACAACAACTGATTGACCCATGACGGGTAACTCCTGAATTTGCTGCGGCCGTCGGGGCCGCGGAGGGGGCCGTGCGTTGCGCTGCGGTCCGCCATCAGGGACGCCCCATCGGGGAGCATCCGGCAAACACCAGGGCCATACACGGAAAAAGCCGAACGGGGCACTCCATGAGGAGTAAGCCCGACCGGCTTTTGTGGATTATCCGGGTTTTGACTGACAGCTACCACCCCCGAGACGCCAGGTTGGTATGAGCGTCAGGGTTTGGTTCAGTGGCGGACCCACCAAAGGACCGCCAGGCCGATGAACAGTGCCGCGGCACCCATTCCGCGCAGGGATGCAGCGGGCTGCTCCAACATCTGCGCGGCCATCCGCTTCCACGCCAGCGGCGCGATGAACAGGAACAGGCCTTCGATGATGGCCACCAGGCAAAGGGCGGAAAAGAGGTCTTGCATGCGCTATCGCCATTGCCTTCTCCCCGCGGGAGAAGGTGCCCGTAGGGCGGATGAGGGTGTGGGCGAAGCCCATCGAATGAGGGGCATCAGGGGCGCTCCGCCCCTTGCCCTCAGCACAGAAGCTGCCCTCACCCCACCCCCTCTCCCGCAAGCGGGAGAGGGGCTTAAGCAAAGACTAGAGCGCTGAGATCAGCGATCGCTCTTCATGTACTGCAGGAACGGGTCGTTCTTGTCGAGCACGATCACGCCGTTGCCGTCGGTCATCGAGGCGCGGTAGGCCTCCAGGCTGCGGTAGAAGGCGTAGAACGACGGGTCGGCCGAACCGGCCTTGCCGTAGATCGACGCGGCCTGGGCATCGCCCTCACCGCGCAGCTGCTGCGCATCACGTTCGGCTTCGGCCACGATCACGGTGCTTTCGCGGTCGGCCTGGGCGCGGATGGTCAGCGACTGCTCCTCGCCCTCGGCACGTAGCTTGGCGGCCTCCTGCTTACGCTGGGCGCGCATGCGCTCATAGACGTCGGCAATCACCTGGCTGTCGGTCGGCAGGTCGATCTGCTTGATACGCAGGTCGATGATCTCCATGCCCAAGGCAGCAATCGCCTCGTTGATCGACTTCAGCTGGCCGGCAATCAGCTCGCCACGGTCACCGGATACCAGCGCCTGCAAGGTGCGCGAGTTGATCTGGTTACGCAGCGAGTCGGTGATGATCGGCGCAAGGCGGGCATTGACGATCTTGCTGTCGCCGCCGGTAGCGCGGTAATAGGCGCGCACGTCGGAGATCCTGCCAATGGCGAAGAAGTCGACGCTGACGTCCTTCTGCTCGGCGGTGAAGTAACGCGCCGGGGCGGTATCCAACACCTGGAAGCGGCGGTCGAACACGCGCACGGTCTCAACCAGCGGCACCTTGAAGTGCAGGCCCGGCTTGATGTCGGCACGCACTACCTTGCCCAGGTTGAGCACCATCGCAGTCTGGTCTTCACGCACCACATAGACCGAGCCCAGCAGGCCCAGCAACACTGCGACGACTACGCCGATAACGACTGAATTTTTCATCGGCCGGCCTCCTCACGCGATGCCGAGCGCGAGACCGAACGGTCCGCGTTGCGAATGCTGTCGGTCGCCGCCGGGAAGGCCGGCGCCACCATTTCCGGGGTCAGCTGCGGGGCGTTGCCGGTCTTGCTGGCATCGGCCGGCATCGGCACGTAGATCAGCTGGCGGCCGTCGCCACCGATGACCTTGCGGTTCTCGGCCAGCACCTGCTGCACGGTTTCCAGCCACAGGCGCTTGCGGGTGACTTCCGGCGCGTTCTTGTACTCACCTTGCAACAGGGTGAAGCGGCGGGCGTCACCTTCGGCGCGGGCGACGATGGCCTGCTTGTAACCTTCGGCGGTGGTACGGGCACGTGAAGCCTGGCCGCGCGCTTCCGGTACAACCTTGGCGGCGTATGCCTGGGCTTCGTTGATCAGACGTTCCTTGACCTGCTGGGCACCGTTGACCTCGTCGAACGCCGGCTTCACTTCTTCCGGCGGACGTGCGTCGGGCAGGGTCAGGCCGGTCACGCTGAGGCCGGTTTTATAGGCTTTCAGCGAGGCCTGCAGGCGCTGCTCGGCAACCACGGCCAGCGGCCCACGGTTGTTCAGAACGGTGTTCAGGTCGGCGCGACCAACCTGTTCACGCACGGCGCTCTGTGCGGACTGTTCCAGCATCTGGTCGGCATCAACCGTACCGAACAGGTACTCGCGCGGGTCGTCCACGCGGTACTGCACGTTGACCGACACATTGACGATGTTCTCGTCCCGGGTCAGCACCGGCACGTTGCTGCTGAAGGTCTTGATCTGGGTCGCATTGACCTTGACCACCGATTCCAGCGGCCACGGCAGCTTGAAGTTGGGGCCCGGCTGCAGGATGCGCGAGTACTCGCCGAAGCGCAGGACCACGCCGCGCTGCTGTTCGCCGATCAGCTGGAAGCTGGAGAACAGCAACAGCAGACCCACCGCGACCAGCACCCAGCGCCAGATACCGCCATCAAACAGGTCGCGCAGCGGTCCGGGCAGTCCACCACCCCAACCTCCGCCATTGCCGCCACGTGGCGTACGCGGCGCGCGGTTGTTGTCCGCACCACCACCGCTGTTGCCGCCGGGTGTATTCCAGGCCATGCATGCTCCATCTGTAAGGGCCAGGCTGCGGGGGCTCCCGCCGAGGACCTGACCATCTATCGAATCCCGATTCTAACAAGGCAGACTCTGAACAGGTTCGGGGCTAGCTGAACCAACAAGGTTTGCCTGCAGATCATTCCCCAGGTGACTGATCCCGCAGCACGGGTCCAAGCCGAAGCCGGTCCCGCGGTATACCTGCAGGCCCTGCCAGCACCCAGTTTGAATAGGAATAAGGGCAGACCAGCCATTTCACAACAGTTATGGTTGCACTCCCCCGTTCCAATGCAGGCCTACCGATGTCCCCTACCGCCCCGTTTACCGCCTTCCGTATCCACAACGACGACGCCGGCTACCGCAGCGGGCCTGAACAAGTGGCTCTGGACCAGCTGAGCCCTGGCGAGGTGGTGATCCGCGCCCGGTGGTCCTCGGTCAACTACAAGGATGCGCTGGCTGGCACCGGCAAGGGCAAGATCCTGCGTCGCTTCCCGCTGGTCGGCGGTATCGACGTGGCCGGCGAGGTTGTCGCCTCCAGCGACCCGGCCTTCCGTGAAGGCGACCAGGTGCTGACCACCGGCTGCGGCCTGAGCGAAACCCGTGACGGCGGCTACAGCCAGTACGTGCGGCTGGAATCCAAGTGGCTGATCCCGCTGCCAGCCCAGCTCAGCCTGCGCGAGGCCATGGTGCTGGGCACGGCCGGCTTCACCGCCGCGCTGGCACTGCTGCGCATGACCGACAACCGGCAGACGCCGGCCCACGGCCCGCTGGCTGTCACCGGCGCTACCGGCGGGGTCGGCTCGCTGGCGGTGGATATCTTCAGCCAGGCCGGTTACGAGGTACACGCGATCAGCGGCAAGGCCGAGGCGGCGGACTATCTGACTGCCATCGGTGCCAGCCAGATCCTCGGTCGCGATGCCCTGGCCACCACCCGGCCGATGGAATCGGCGCGCTTTGGCGGTGGCCTGGACAACGTCGGCGGCAGCATGCTGACCAGCCTGCTGGCGCAGACCAGCCCCTACGGCAACGTGGCGTCGGCCGGTCTGGCCGCCTCCGGCGAGCTGGACATGACGGTGATGCCCTTCATCATCCGCGGCGTCTCGCTGCTTGGCGTGGCCTCGGCCGGCACCGCCCGCGACATCCGCGAGCAAGTCTGGCAGCGGCTGGGCAGCGACTGGAAGCCGCGCCACCTCGACCGCATCTGTACCCGCGAAGTCGCGCTGGATGGGCTGCCCGAGGTGTTCGCCACCATGCTGGACGGCAAATCCTTCGGCCGTACCGTCGTAAGAATCGACTGATATCGGTTATGAGCCGCCCTGGCGTGAGGTGCGTCACTTCACGCCGGCGGCGCGCCAGCACTACACTGCCGCCACTACTTGGGGAAAAACATGGCGCGTATCCTGATCGTCGACGATTCACCATCGCAGTTGATGGGCATCCAGCGCATTGTGGAAAAGCTGGGGCATGAGATTTTCACCGCAACTGATGGCGCCTCTGGGGTGGAGGTTGCCAAGCAGGTGTTGCCGGACCTGGTGCTGATGGACGTGGTGATGCCGAACCTCAATGGGTTCCAGGCAACGCGCACGCTCAAGCGCGAGGCGACCACGCAGCACATCCCGGTAATCCTGGTGACCACCAAGGATCAGGACACCGATCGTTTGTGGGGCATGCGCCAGGGGGCGAAGGCTTACATCACCAAGCCGTTTACCGAAGACGATCTGTCGGCGGTGATCGCGCAGGTATTCAGTGCCGAGGCGCCGCCGGTTGGGTGATGCTGCTTTCTTGGGGAAAGCTTTTCGGAAAGGCGGGCTTTGCCCGCCTTTCTTGTTCTTGGTTGTTGGGTTTGCTTTGGGTTTGCTTGCTAGAAGCTTGCCCTCACCCCAACCCCTCTCCCGTAAACGGGAGAGGGGCTAGTGCACTAGCAACCGACGTGATCCGAGCCCCTCTCCCGCGCGCGGGAGAGGGGTTGGGGTGAGGGCAAGCTTCTAGCTAAAGATTTAAACCAACGGAAAAAAGAAAAGCGGGCAAAGCCCGCTTCTCGTCAACAGCACATACCAAGCAGGACTCAGTCCTCGCCAAACGCCTTGGCCAGGTCCTTGTACGCCTTGCGCTGGGCTTCATTGCTCGCCACCGGTGCCACAACTTCCAGCTCAACAATCTGGTCGCCATCCGGGCTGCCCGGCAAGCCGCGGCCGCGCAGGCGCAGTTTGCGGCCGCTGTCCGAATCGGCCGGCACCTTCAGCTCGACCGAACCACCAAGCGTCGGCACGCTGATGCTGGTTCCCAAGGCGGCCTGCCACGGGGTCACCTGCAAGGTGTACAGAATATTGCGGCCGTCCACCTCGAACTGCGGGTGCGAGGCGTATTCGACTTCCAGCATCAGGTTGCCGCCGCCGCTGCCCTGCCCGCTCAGGCGGATCACCTGGCCCGGGCGGATGCCCTTGGGCACGCGCACGTCGAGCTGGCGACCGTCCACTGTGATGCGCAGGCTGTCGCCGTTGTAAGCAGCCTCCAATGGCACCGACAGCTTGGCGCGGGTGTCGCGCATCGGCTGCGGACCGGCACCGCCGAAGCCAGGGCCAGGACGACGTCCGCCAGCCCCCGCACCGCCGCGCTGGCGGGCAAACAGGCTCTCGAAGAAATCGCTGAAACCGCCGTTGGCGTTGCCACCACCGAACACTTCCTCGAAATCAAAGCCCTGCCCACCGCCAAAGCCCGGCGGGGCGTTGAACTCCTCGCCAGGGCGATAACCCTGCGCGCGCAGCTGGTCATAGGCCTTGCGCTTGGCCGGGTCGCGCAGCGCCTCGTAGGCCTCGTTGACCGCCTTGAACTTGTCCTCGGCGCCAGCTTCCTTGCTTACGTCCGGGTGGTACTTGCGCGCCAGCCGACGGTAGGCCGTCTTGATCTCGGCATCACCGGCGCTGGGCTCAACCCCAAGCGTGGCGTAGTAATCCTTGAATTCCATCCTCACACCTCTGAAAAAAAGCTGGCCCGACACCTTGCGGCAACGGGCCATCGAGCAATCGGCAGGCGCCGTGGCCCCATTCTACCGGGCCACGGTGCCTGCGCAGGTGGAAGTTCACTCACGCCATCAGGCGCTGGGCTGGCCCTGCACCACCTGGATGCGGCGCGGTGCCGCCTCGCTGCGCTTGGGAATGCGCACTTCCAATACGCCATTGTGGCTGTGGGCAACAATGCCCTCGGCGTCGGCGCTGTCGGGCAGCACGAAACGACGATTGAAAGCACCCGGGCCACGCTCGCTACGGGTCAGACGCTGGCCTTCGGCCAGTTCCGGCATGCTGCGCTGGCCGCTGATAGTCAACACACCCTTTTCCATCTGCACTTCAATGCTGGCGGGGTCAACGCCGGGCAGATCGGCCGAAACGACGAAACGGTTGGCTTCCTCACGGATATCAACCGCAGGCACCCAAGCTGATACGGTGCTGTTGGTGACGGTTTCGAGCAGCGGCGACAACAACTGATGAATCTCGGACTGGGTCGGCCACTGGCGGTAACGTACGATGCTCATGATGTCCTCCTGCAAGATGTGGAGACTGGCATGCCGGAATGGCGCTGCCTTTCCCATGCCAAGGACGTATTGTGTGAAGAACGCCTTTTCAAGTTGCAGACGCGGCGTCTGCACTGCCGCTTTAAACTTAAATTCAGCCTAGGAGCCCCCAATGTCCATCAATGTCGGCGACCGTATTCCGGAAGTTACCCTCAAGCGCCTGCGCGAAGGCCTGGAAACGATCGACACCCATGCATTGTTCGATGGTCGCAAGGCCGTACTGTTCGCCGTGCCTGGCGCGTTCACCCCGACCTGCTCGGCGCGCCACCTGCCCGGCTACGTCGAGCACTTCGAAGACTTCCGCAATCGCGGCATCGAAGTGTTCTGCATGGCGGTCAACGACCCGTTCGTGATGCAGGCCTGGGCCAAGAGCCAGTCGGTGCCGGACGGCTTGCAGATGCTGTCGGACGGCAATGGCGACTTCACCCGTGCACTCGGCCTGGAAATGGATGCCAGCGCGTCGGGCATGGGCATGCGTTCGCGTCGGTTTGCGTTGTATATCGAGAACGGTGTGGTCCGCGCTGCGTATATCGAACAGCCTGGGCAGTTCGAGGTCTCCAGCGCTGAGCATGTGTTGGCCAATCTGCCGGCTTGAAGACGCGATAATTCCCTGTAGTGCCGAGCCATGCTCGGCTGGGGCGTTACCGCCGATTTTGTAGCCGCGGCAAGGTCCCTGCCGAGCATGACTCGGCACTGCATGGCATGGCTGGGAAAGCTTTTGCCGAGCATGGCTCGGCACTACATGGCGCCTCTTAGTTCACTACGCGGAAGCGGACGCGCGTCCATGTGCCGTCGGCCGCCAGCGCCGTCAGGGTGTGTTCGCCTGCGTCATTGAAATCACGGGTGAAGGTGCGGGCACCTTGTGTCTGCGCGATCCAACGGCCATCGAGCAGCCATTCAATCGAGGATTCGCTGCCCAGTGCGCGCAGTTGCAGACGCGGACCATGTTGTGCACCCGGCGGGCGAGCCAGCGTGGCCAGGTCATTCAAGCCTTCGATATGCAGCACGCCATCCGATTGCCTGCCGTCGCCGGCGCAATCAGGCGCCAGTGGCGGCAGGCTTTGTGCCTGTCGTTGTGCCACGGTCAGCCAAGGCGAAGCCATCGCTGGCCAGCGCGCAATCTCACGATCCTCGATCTGTGGATGGCCTTCGCAGCCGGGCGACAGCCGCTGGCCTGTCGTTGCATCCACCTGATAGCGCATGCGCCCGGATTGCCAGAACCTTGCCTCGCGCTCAGGGAAGCTTGGCGGCACCACGCCGTCCAACACCCAGGCGGGGAAACGGCGCTGGCACATCGCAGGCGGGGTCTGCTCGGCGGCAATGCCCAGCGGCCAGCAGATCTCGACTTCGCTGACGCTGTCGGGCCGCGCGCGCACGGCGTTGTCACCGGCCTGACGCGGCAGACTGTCGATGACCTCGAACATCAGCGGCAAGGCCGTCACCGCACCGTATTGGCCCGGCAAGGGGGTGCCATCCGGACGACCGACCCAGACGCCGACGGTATAGGAGCGCGTGCTGCCGATTGCCCAGGCGTCGCGGTAGCCGTAGCTGGTGCCGGTCTTCCAGGCCACGCGCGGGCGATTGCCGGTATCGAACGTGCCTACTCCATAACCGGGGCGGGGATTGGATTCGAGCACATCGCGCACGATCCATGCGGCACCCGGCGATATCAGCCGGCGCTCGATGCGAGGGTCTTTCGGCGTGTAGCGCACGCGACCGGCGATACCTTCCCGGTTGAGCGCGGAGAACGCACCGACCAGATCCTCCAGGCGCGCCCCGGTACCACCGAGAATCAACGCAAGGCTGGGCTGCGTGCCATGCGGGAAACGCAGATTGATGCCGGCGTTGCCCAACCGTGCAGCGAACCGCGATGGGCCAACCCTGTCCAGCAGATCCACCGACGGCACGTTCAAGGACAAACGCAAGGCAGTAGCAGCACCGACCGGCCCGTTGAATGCCGCATCGAAATTGCCGGGACGGTAGCCGCCAAAGCTCTGCGGCGCATCGACGATCAGGCTTTCCGAGTGGATCAGACCATCGTCCAGCGCCATTCCGTAAAGGAATGGCTTTAGCGTTGAACCCGGCGAGCGCCAGGCCTGCACCATGTCCACATGGCCAAGCCGCGCCTTGTCAGCAAAGGTGACCGACCCGACATAGGCGCGCGCTTCCAGCGTGTTGTTGTCCATCACCAGCAGCGCGGCCGAGGTGCGTTCCGGCAGTTGTGAGAAGTACGAGGAAACACGCTCTTCCAGCGTGCGTTGCAGACCGCTGTCGATGCTCGTTTCAATCTGTGGAACACGCGGATAAGTGCTGCGCATGCGTTGCGCCAGCAAGGCGGCATGCAAAGGCTGTTGCAGTGAGCGTGCCACCACCGGCTCGATGCGCGCGTCGGCGACATCATCGGCCGACCACACCTTGAGCTCGGCCATGCGCGCCAGCACCTTGTCGCGGGCGCGCTGCGCGGCTTCCGGGTGCCGATCAGGACGCAGCCGGCTCGGCGACTGCGGCAACACCGCCAGCAATGCGGCCTCGGCCTGCGACAGATGCGTGGCCGACTTGCCCAGATAAGCCCAACTCGCCGCTTCCACACCTTCGATGGTGCCACCGTAAGGTGCGCGCTCCAGGTACAGGTCGAGGATCTGTGCCTTGCTCAGGTGTACTTCCAGCTGCAGCGCACGCAGCAGCTGTTTGAGTTTGCCCCAGGGCGTGCGCGTATGCGGATCGAGAATGCGCGCGACCTGCATGGTCAAGGTCGAGCCGCCAGAGACGATGCGTCGCTCCAGCAGCATCTGCTTGCCGGCGCGTGCCAGCGCCCACGGGTTGATGCCAGGGTGGCGCCAGAACCAGCGGTCCTCGTAGGTCAACAAAGCCTGCAGATACAGCGGTGAGATGGTCTTTGCATCGGCCGGGTAGCGCCACACGCCTTCGGCATCGGCGAAGGCACGCAGCGGTGTGCCGTCGCGCGCCACCACCAGCGTACTGGTGTCGCGTGATTTCGGCAGCGGCAACGGGAATGCCTGGTCCAGGACCAGCAGCAAGGTCAGCAGTGCGGCAAGCGCCCAGCGCAGGTTGCGGAGCGTGAAGACGGTGCGCACGCTGTTGCCAACGTGTTTCAGCCGGGAGGTGCGCGTTTTCAATGGGGATGATTCTTCAAACATTGCCTGTGGAGCTGGGGCGGAACGGCTTGGCCGCAGAAGAGCTTACCCCTCCCCAACCCTCCCCTTGCCGTTGGCAAAGAGAGGGAGCAGGAGCAGCTGCCTGACGCCGCGATTGTTGACTGTGGCGCTGCAGCGGAATGGCTTGGCCGCGGAAGAGCTTACCCCTCCCCAGCCCTCCCCTTGCCTTCGGCAAAGGGAGGGAGCAGGAGCCGGTTACGGCTGCACCACCGTGATGGTGCTGGGGTTGGAGCGGCCAACCCCGCGCATGTCGGGACGGTACATGTCCTCGGCCAGCGGCGGCGGCACCATGTACGTGCCCGGGGTGACCGCACGCACCAGATAGAACACGTGCGCGGTGCTGCCACGCGACAGCTTCAGCGCGGCCACATAGCGGTCGTCGCGGAACTCCTCGTGCTTGACGTCGGCAGCGCTGGAGCGGTCACTGACCTTGATCTCGCCCACCACCACGTCGGCCCATTGCTTGGCATCGCCAAGGTTGAAGTTCTCGATCTCCAGGCCGGCCGGCAGCAGGTCGGTGAGCAAGGCATCGGGCATGTTCGCGTTGGAAGTGACGCTGAGGCGCACGATCAGGGCCTCGCCTTCCTTCAACGGACGCGGCGTCCACGGCTTGCCGTCGGTACCGAACCAGGAACGCTCGATGCCGATCACGCTGTTGTCCGGTGCTGGCGGCTGGCGCGGAATGCCGACAACGTCGAGGCTGGCGAACATCGGCGCTTGGCCCTGCGGCGAGAACCGCACGCCCTGTGCCAGCTGCGCCATGTCGAAGACGCGGCCGAAGGCCTTGCGTGCACTGACGTCTTCGACTTTGTCGCCGACTGCCAACTCGCCGGACACCAGCTTCTTCTGGTTGACCATCAAGGCCTTGCCAAGACGCGCCAGCGCCACCTGCTCCTGCGTGCTCAGCCACATCCAGCCGCTGTTGCGACGCGCGTCCAGGGTGCGACCCAGATCAATCACACGTGCGTCGTACTCTGGCTTGGACAGGCCGCGCTCGTGCAGCAGGGCGATCATCAGCGCTTCATCGCGCAGGCGGCTGCCGTAGTCACCGAAATACTCCGGACGGCTCGCACTGGACTTGGCAAAACCAGCGGCAATCGCCGCCTGGCCGCGCTTGCTGTCACCCTGGATCGCCAGGGCCGCCCCCAGATGCACCAGCGACAGGCCGGTCACCGCCTTGCTGCGCTCGTTGTCCCACAGCGTGCGCAGCGTGCCCAGTGGCGCGCGGTTGACCCGTGCCAGCACATAGCCGGAATAGGCCTGGTTGGCAAACTTCAGGCCATCGCGGCCGTCGCTGCCATAGAACTGGTTGCCGCCACTGAGCAGGTCTTCGCTGATCCGGTTCAAGGCCTTCTGCAGCACGTTCTCCGGCACCGCAAAGCCTGCATCCTTGGCGTCGAGCAGGAACTCGGCGACATACGGCGTCAACGCCGGATTGATGTAATCGTCATCGCCCCACATCGAGAAGTTGCCGTTGGACACCTGCATCGACGCCAGCCGGCCGAACGCACCTTCCATGCGCTCACGACGGACCTTGGCGTCCAGACCATCGGCACCGAGCATCGCCGACGTGGCCTCATCCAGCATCAGTGCTGCATAACCCTTGCTGGTGGTCTGTTCGGCGCAGCCATAGGGATAGTTCAAGGCACCCTGCAGGGCCGAGGCGAACGGGATCGGCGGCAATGCACTGACCAGCATGCGCGCATTGACCGAACCGCCCATCAAGCCATTGGCAAAGCTGCTGTCCAGGGTAATCGGCGCCAGCGGATCCAAAGTGCGGGTCTGCGAGCGGAGTACCGACGGCCACGCCGCACGCACCGGCAGATCGTAGCGACGGTCCACCTTGAAACCATTGCCGTCCACCCGCACCCGCACCTTGGCCACGCTATAGCCTTCCTGCGCGGTCAGCGGGAAGCTCAGCGTGCTCTTGGCGTCCGCCGCCAGTTGCACCGTGCGGGTCGACTCACCGATGCCGAGCGGGCCTTCACCGTCCACGCGCACGTTGAACTCGCCAGGCTTGCCGGTGAAGTTCTGCACGTCGAGGGTGACCGTGCTGCGATCGCCCGGTGCCATCACCCGCGGCATGCTGGCCTCGGCCAGGATCGGCGCGCGCACCAGCGTTTCCACATCGCGGTTGCCGTAGCGGTCGGCCGAATAGACCATCGTCGAAACGCGCAGGGTGCCGTTGAAATCCGGCACCTGCAGGCGCACCCGCGCATTGCCCTTGGCATCCAGCGCCACCGGCCCGGAGAACAGGTCCACGGTCTGCACGCGGGCGGTCGGCCGCTTGGCCTGCGGCAGTGCCGCCAACGCCATGTCGCCGCCGAACTTCAGCTTGCCACTATTGCCCTCGAAACTCTCGATCACGCGGCCATAGATGTCATAGGCATCCACGCCCAACCGACGCTGCGCGAAGAAGTGCCCGGGTGCATCCGGCACCGGGAAGCGGGTGATGTTGAGGATGCCCACGTCCACCGCCGAGACGGTGACGTGTGCCGGCTTGCCGGCCAGCTCGGGCGCGCTGACGGTAACCGTCATCGGCTGTTCCGGGCGCATCTGCTTGGGCGCGATCAGGCCCACCGCGACGCGGCGGTCGCGGCGATCCATCGGCACATGCGCCACGCCAACGGCACGCGCCGGGGTGATCTTGCTCGGCGCGCTGCCACCACGGAACACCAAGGCGGTGATGTAAACATCGTGCCGCTCCCAGTCCTTGCTGACCGGGATCTCAAACGTGCTGCCCGGCTTGGCGTCGATGTCCTGCACGTACAGCATGCGGTCGCTTTCCACCATCAACACGCCACGGCCGGCATGCGGCGGGGTCAGCGTGACCTTGACGGTGTCACCGGCGCGATAAGCGGTCTTGTCCAGCGACAGCTTGACCTTGTCAGGGCGGGCATCCAGCCCGCGGTTCTGATCGTCCCAGCTCCAACCAGCGCGGAACGGATAACGCATTGTCAGGCCGGTGGCCGGATCGAACACGTCCACCCGGTACTCGCCCCACTCCACCGGGAAATCGAATCGCGCCGAGGTGGCACCGGCGTCGATGGTGCGGCTTTCCTTGTTCTCGAAGCGGCGGGTGAAGTCGTAGTCCCAACGGTTGTCGGTATAGGTCCAGTGGTAGTCGCGCAGTTCGCGCACCAGGGTGACCTTCAGCCCCTTGGCCGGCTGCGGCTTGCCGTCGGCATCCACCCGCATCAGCTCGAAGCGGGCATTGGCGTTGGCATCCGCACCGTCGGTATCGTTGAACAGCGGGCGCAGGGCGACCAGTGCAGATGCCGGCCACATCACCCGCTTCAAGGTGCGGGTAACGGTGCGGCCACCGGTTTCATAAACGCTGCCGGACAGCAGCGCAGCCACGGTGGTGGCCTTGCCTGCCTCGGCCGGCAAGGCGACGTCTTCGCGCAGCTTGCCGTCCTTGGGCAGGGTGGTATCGATCACGTCATTGGCTTCGCGCGGCAGCTGCACGGTCGGGTCGCCGAAGAACCAGCCCGGCATCGACTCGACCGGGTGCTGCTCCACCGCCACCGCCAGTCGCGCGGTGAAGCGGTTGCCGTCGGCCGGTGCGCCATACAGATACGCCGCATCAGCCTGCAGCTTCAGTGCCTCACCCGGCTTCAGCGTCTTCTGCGCGCTGGTCAGGTCCAGCTTCATCCGCTCGGGCAGGAACTCCTCGATACGCAGGGTCATGCCCTGCACCGCCTCCTTGCTGGCCGGATCGGTGCGGAACTCAACGGTCCAGCGACCAGTCGGTGCTTCCACCGGGATGGTCTGCTCGAATGCGAAATAGCCCTGCTCACCCGGCTGCAGGCGGGTCTCGCGGAAGGTCTTGCCGTCCGGCTGCTTGAGCCGCAGGAACACCGGCTGGCCGCCGGTGGCCGGCCCGGCCAGGGTCTTGCCGTCGTTGTCACGCAGCAGTGCGGAGATGCGCACGGTCTCGCCGGGGCGGTACAGATCACGCCCGGACCAGGCGAACACGTCGAAGTTGGCGTTCTGACGCCCGGCCACGGCGAACTCGCTCAGGTCCAGCGCCGGCTGGTTGAACGGCAGCATGGTGGTGTCGCTGCCACTACTGGCAACCAGCACATGAGCCGCATCCAGCGTGTAGTTGAGCAGCGCATTGCCGTTGCCGTCGGTCTGGCCCTTGAGAATGACCTCGCCCTTGGCGTCGATGACCTTCAGCTCGACCTTCTTGGCCGGCGCGCCGTCGGCCAGCGATGCGGTATGGACGAACAGCTTGTCCTTGTAGGCGCGGGTATGCAGACCGATATCGCTGACGGTGAAGAACGAGGTATCGAACTCGCTGTCGAAACTGCCGGTGCGCTTCATCACCGCGAAGTACAGGCCGGGCTGCTGCAGCTCCTTCACGTCCTGGATCGGCAGATAGGTCAGCACGCGCTCGTTCTGCTTGCCGCCGAGGATGAAGCGGTTGACGTAGACCGGCTCGGCCAGCTGGTTGAGCGGGGTCTTGTCACCGTATTCGCTGTCCAGCTCCCAGCTGCCACGGCGACCGCCGCGCTGGTACTGGCTGAAGAAGGTGGGCAGGTCCTTTTCGCGCACGCGCAGGAACTCCACGTCCACCTCGGGCACGTTCACCGATACCACCGGCAGGCCGCGGCTTTCGCGGGCCGGCAGCACGCTGCCCTGCGAGGCGAAGCCTACTGCAGGATCCAGCTCGCCGGTGAATACCTTCTGCTTCACTTCCGTGCCCAGCCGGTTGCCATCGGCCGCCAGCAGGTCGGCCGAGATGATCAGCGTGTATTCCTTGGCCGCCTCCACATAGGGATAGCGCAGGGTCTTGCCGTCATCGGACAGCGACCAGCTGCTGTCCTCGTTGCCGACCTTCTCCTCGAAGCGCAGCAGCTTGTCGAAGTCCTGGGTGCCGACCAGCGGGCGCGAGAACTCCACCGCCAACGCAAGCCCGTCACCGCTCTTCTGGTCCGGGTATGCGCGCAGCATGGCAAAACCCTTGACCTCTTCCTGCTTGGTCTGGATCGCCTCACCGCTGGCCCCGGGCAACTGCCCGGTTTCGTTCCTGCTGCATCCTGCAACCAGGGCCAGCGCCACCAAGGCGGCCGCAGCCCAACGAATACGCTTCAACATCCTGTTTCCCATGGCGTCCTCCCGCAGATCGCCGGAGTATAACCAGCCCGCATGTAAGGGCTTGTGTAGCGACGCGCGCCCTGCAGGGATTTGTCTGGAAACCCGCTATGCGCGCTACACCCGTTACATGTGGGTCCTCGAAACCGCAAAAAAGAAAAGGGCTACTGAACCCAGTAGCCCTCGCTCTTGTTTTGCCATGCCTGTTGCACTGGACGGAGCGCGATGTCAGAACGCATCACCCGGTACGCGGACCCAGCCTTCCATCAGGATGCGGGCGCTGCGGCTCATCACCGCCTTGGTGACGGTCCATTGGCCATCGACCAGCGCGACCGCGGCACCAACGCGCAGCGTGCCGGACGGATGGCCGAAGCGCACCGCGTCACGCTGGCCGCCGCCAGCGGCGAGGTTGACCAGCGTACCCGGCACTGCCGCTGCCGTGGCAATGGCGACCGAAGCGGTGCCCATCATCGCGTGGTGCAACTTGCCCATCGACATGGCGCGTGCATTGAGGTCGATGTCGGCGGCATGGATCTGCTTGTTGCCGCTGGACAGGTAATCCTGCGGGGGCGCCACGAAGGCGACCTTGGGCGTGTGCTGGCGCTTGAGTGCTTCTTCAGGATTCTTGATCAAGCCCATGCGCAGGGCGCCAGCAACGCGGATGGCTTCAAGCTTTGCCAGTGCCGCCTTGTCTTCATTGATGGCCGGCTGCAGCTCGGCACCGGTATAGCCGATGTCCGCGGCATTGACGAAGACCGTGGGGATGCCGGCAGTGATCATGGTCGCCTGCAGCGTGCCGACACCCGGCACATCGAGTTCGTCGACCAGGTTGCCGGTGGGAAACATCGCGCCGCCACCCTCGCCTTCACCCTCATCGGCCGGGTCCATGAACTCCAGCACGATCTCGGCGGCCGGGAAGGTGACACCATCCAACTCGAAATCACCGGTTTCCTGCACCTGTCCGTTGCTGACCGGCACGTGGGCAATGATGGTCTTGTTGATGTTTGCCTGCCAGATGCGCACTACGCAGATACCATTTTCCGGCACACGAGCGGGATCAACGTAGCCTGCATGCAGCGCGAACGCGCCAGCACCGGTAGACAAATTCCCGCAGTTGCCGGACCAGTCGACGAAATCGGTGTCGATCGACACCTGCCCGTACAGATAGTCCACGTCGTGATCGGGCTTGCTGCTGGGCGAGATGATCACGCACTTGCTGGTGCTGGAGGTGGCGCCGCCCATGCCATCGGTGTGCTTGGCATACGGATCGGGTGACCCGATCACCCGTTGCAATAGGTGATCACGTGCAGGGCCCGGCTGTTGGGCGCTGGCTGGCAGGTCTTCCAGGCGGAAGAACACGCCCTTGGAGGTGCCGCCGCGCATATAGGTTGCCTGGATTCTGATCTGGGGTGTGTGGAACACGACAAGCCTCCGCGAAAAGAAGACAATAATACTCATTTCCACTAGTCGAGCATTAATGCAGATAGTCGAGCATTAATACAGAATCGGCCCATAGCCTGTCCGCAAGGCTATTCAAACGGTGATGAAGTCCCCAAGTTTCGCCAGACCGACGATTTGGCGCAGGAATACGCGTCTCGACCAGAAACATTACATACAGCAAAGATTGAGGTACTCTCGCGGGCACTCGCTCTCTACAGCAGAATCATACCTATCAGCAACGGACAAGGGGACCGTCGGCATGACCTCAGCCCGATTGTTATTGTTCGCCGGCATGCGACATGAGGCGTTAAAAGTTGCGCTTCTAGCCGATAATGTTCGGATACCATTGCTGTGGTGCTGGAGCAGCCAGTGGTCAGCGCCATCGACAGACGCAGCACATTTACCCTGGCAGGTTTTCCCGGCACTTCAACACCCGCTGTGTATAAGTGAGTTGGTGGACGCCTTATTTGACAGGCCATGCTGGATAATCCAAGAGTACTCTCTCTCCGCAGTTTTGGTACGGGGCGACACCGCGACCGCTCATACAGGCGTTTTGGCTGGTCAACGCCAGGACATAGCGCTAATGCATCTTGAAGCAGGTTTACGCGATGACAGTCTCCACAAGCCTTTTCCCGAAGACATCTACCGCAGCCTTGTCAGCGCAATTGCGGCCCCGTATTTAGCACGAAGCCTGCGGCCCCGGCAGCACTTACTGGAAGAATGCATAGCCCCGTATTCCGGGACCTGCAACAAGAGCACAGCCATCGACCAGCTACCGATGCCAAATCGCCGGCATAAAGGCAAGGCTCTAGACCTGCTTGCGGACATACATCGGCGCAAGCGCCTTGGCAATCCGACGCACCGACTGGCACACCGCCTGCACAAACTGACAGAACAAAGTGCGCACATTGCACTGACAAGCCTCCCCAATCTGCGCTGGGCCGATCGCGCACAGGCGCCACTCTCGGATCTTCGATGGCTGCCGCTGATCTCGCCCGCGCAATGGATCCATACGACGAGTATCACCAAACTGGTTTTGAACGGCTCCGGGGGCACCTGTGAGGAACCACCTTATTTGGGCATGCCTCTTCTGATGTTCCGCCAAGCAACGGAACGTCCAGAGCCTTCGCTGAGCCGCCACACCCTGCCACTACCATGTGATTCGGCGGATATGACAAGCACGATCATCTCAGCTCTGCGCTGCGCACAAACCATACATCCCGGACCTGCACGATTTTATACCTCTCCACATGACTGTGGCTGTGCCTCTGCAAAGGCAGCCCCCTTTCATCGAGGACTTCCTCCACGTAGCCAAGATAGCCACCACCCACAATGCCGCTGATACTCACAAACTCGACAAAATCTATTGACGCTATGGCAGCGCTGAGTACCGACTTGGCCAGAGAGAACAATGAGGCGCTTCCACGAGGTGCAGTAGGTCGCTTCAATGGTAACGTGGCTGAGTTTGGCTACCCTGAGATAGCTGGCTACTGGCTTGGATGGGCTGCAGATCATCCCTCAGTCAGCGAAGCTGCTGGCGAGAACGTCATTTCCTGGCTCACCTCAGCACAAGAGCCTGAGGGTACCTGGCCAACCCGACTCGGCAGCAGCGATATCGAGTACCAGCGAACACGTTACCTTTTCGATCACGCAATGCTCTGGCACGGGGTAGCTCGCTGGGCCGACCGGCGCGCGAGTACCACCGCTAGAATCCTGCATCCACAGGTAACCGCGGCACTAGTTTGCTTCGCTGACGACACACAGCTGCACAGCATACTGGGACCGGCGATACCACGCTGGTCAGGGCAGTCAGGTCCATTCCTGTTGAAAGCACTTGCTCGGATCAGACATGTAGAGCCTCTCCAACAGAAAGTAAATGAAAAAATTCGAAACCTGACAGCGTTGGCGCTCAACACTCCGCATCAACATGCGCATCCTCAACTGTATGCGATAGAAGGACTCTGGCTGCTCGATGAGATAGAGATAGCCAATCAAGCACTGCATTCCCTGTTGGTTGCCCAAGGCGGAATCGAGAGTCTACGCGAGTCGATCGGCCAGGGACCACGACGCAACGACGTAATTGCACAAACGCTACGTGCTGCACTATTGCTGGGCTGGCCGATACGGGGGAACCGGCAATGGGCTCGCACATATGACAGGCTTGTGAATGCTGTCCCGACCAATGGTCGCCTGCCTTTCTCCAAAAATCAAAAGCAATCCCCAACCTGGACAGCCATATTTGCCGAACAGGCAGTACGTGCATGGCAAGGAGCAGGGATCAGCAAGGATGAGCTCGCATGAAGCCTGATGATCTAGCAACGCTTCGCACCCATTCCTTGCCAAGGGTATTGTGGATCGAGCTGACATCTCGCTGCCCATTCAAGTGCATTTTTTGCACCCGCGCGAGCCTTCGCGGCAACGGCGAACACATGAACTTCGAAACATACCGACTGTTGATCGAAACACTGATACGTCCCCGTATCATTCGCCTCAACTACGCTGGCGAATCTGGACACTATCCGCGGCTTGCTGATGCGATCCGGCTGGCGGCAGCGACCGGGGCAGAGGTCGAACTTGTCAGTGCACTGGCATCACTCAACCCCACCCGACTCCAGGCTGCACTCGAATCAGGACTGAACAGACTTACCGTTTCACTACACACTCTGCACGATAATCGCTTCAACGAAATCTATGGATTTTCCTCGATTGCAGCGATGCACGAGCGTCTGCAGCAGGCTCTGAGCTGGCGGAACAAAAGCCGCAGCAGACGATTCGCGCTCGACCTCGCCTTCGTCGCAATGAATAGTAATCTGGACGAGTTGCCTGCGATAGCTGCCTTTGCACAGGCCAATAACATCGAAGTACTCGCGGTACACCCACTTATCGAGCGCAGCCCGCTACCGATGGGACCCAGCGCCGAGCATGCGGCTGACGGTAGCCTTGAATATGGCTTTGCAGGCAACCTGCGCACAGCAATTGAAACAGCGCAGGCAATCGCGCCAAGCGTGCAACTGCAGATATCCTCAAACGAGCTGCACCACCCGCCGACATCGGTTGGCAGTGAAGCAATCGCATGGCCGTGGCCACTGCCAAAGGAGGTCAAACTGGCAGGATGCAGTCAGGATCCTTTTGAAACCGTCCATATCCTTGCTGACGGAAGCGTGGTTCCATGCGAAGTTACCGAACGCGAATCGATGGGAAATTTGCACCAGCAATCTCTCCATAGTATTTGGCACGGCGAACGATACAGAAATTTCCGAAAAGCACATCTGCAAGGAGATCATCGCGCGTGTAACGCGTGTATTTACAAAACTGCTCACCGTCCACAAGCGCCTACCACGTCACTCGCTGGCGCCAGCGCCAGCGAGAGTCAGCTAATCCGCGGCTGGCACCCGCTCGACGACAGCAACACCCGCTGGAGCACAGCCGAGGCCGCCCTTCTATTGAATCGTCCTTCACAAGCACGCCATTTCCACCTTAGCGGCGTCTTGGCTGCACAGAATGAAAAGGATGGTTTTTTTGAACTGTATCTTGACGGAAAACTCGCTTATCGCCAAAGCGCCACTCCCGGTTGCCAGATCGATCTACACCTTGAACTTCCCGCTGGGGAGGACACATTGTACGCAGAGCTCAAGTGCACCAAGGCCTCGTCCCCCGCTGCACTGGCACTTGGCCGCGATTCGCGAGAGTTGGGATTCGCCCTATTTGAGGCACGCTGTTCTTGAAAACATCAACCGCCACAGACCTGGAAATACTCATCCCCGAGCGCGGCCGTCCAGACCTCTTGGAGCACTCGTTAAAAGCAGTTGAAATTGCCAAGAACAGACTGAAGATCAACTGCTCTGTACATGTGCTCATCAACGGCGCTGACATCCAAGACTATCGCACGCTGCGGACCACTTACGCCAACGTTCACTGGCGACACGAGCGTCGTCCGCTCGGCTACCACTCTGCAATCGCCGCATTACTCAGAAAAGCACGCGCACCATGGGTCTATCTACTCAACAGCGACATGCTTCTGGAGCCAGATGCCCTCGTCAAGATAATGCAATGGAGATCGCCTGATGTATTCGCCATCGCCAGTCAAATCCTCCCATACGACACCTCCCAGCGACGCGAGGAAACCGGCTGGACAGTACCTGTTGTAGACAAGGACGCGCGTCTGGAACTTCACGACCTCATAGTGCCGGACGAAGCTGTACGCAGCCATGTATATGCAGGCGGGGGAGCTTCACTATTCCAACGCGCGCCTTTGCAGCGCTACGTCACTGAAAGCACAGCTTATGCACCGTTCTACTTCGAAGATGCAGATTGGGGGCTACGGGCTTGGGCCGACAATTTACTGGTGCTTCATTGCCCAGCATCCCGCGGCGTACATATGCAACACGCCACAATTGATAGATACCATTCCCAGGCGGAAATAAAACGGATATCTCAACGCAATCTAGACTACTTCCGCTTTCGCTACGGCGACTTGTTCGCAGCTTCCCGTGGCGGACCACTGTTGCATGAACGATTGCGCCGAATACTATGGCGGCTCGATACCGAGCATCGTCGGGCAAGAAGAGTCGCACTCAAAAGCAATATCAAGCACTTTGCCCGATGGCTGCACTGCGGCCGCTACCCAACGCCACAAAGACGAAGGCCGGGCTGTTTGCAAGCTTTACTCGTATCACCGTTTTCAATACTTCCACCCGCACATGGCGGCGCAAGACGCATTGTGGAATTGATCCGCGCCAGCAGCCCCATGATTGATTGGACCCTACTGCAAGATGAGGCCACCAGTCCAGCTGACGCGGCAACCAATGACGATCATATCTTCCGCCAAATCTACTCAATCCCGCATCGACCCGATACTGGCAATGAGCTAGAAAAACGCTGGGCAGCGCACGCACACGAAGGAATGTCGGGCGCACTGGCATGGCTGCTGTCCACGCAACCACCGGACGTCCTCTGCTTCGAGCATGTTGAGTGCGTCGGCCTTATCGAAGCACTGCCACCGGAAGTGCCCTTTATCTGGACACTACACGATGCTGGTCGCGATCTTCCCAAGGCAGCAAGAGACCGGGTACAAGCCAGCATCGATCGTGCTACGGCACTAATCGTCACCGTCGCCAATGACCTTGGTTTTTGGTCACATCCAGTGCAGATCTCCATAGAAAATGGTGCATCCCTCAAACATCTCTCCCCACCCAATTCAGCTCGCCCGCCTGGAGACCCGGAGCTACTGTTGATGGTCGCGCCTCTAAGGTACCCTCCAAATCATGCCGGCCTACGGGACTTCCTCACACATTGCTGGCCGACGTTGATACGAGAAAGACCAAGCTTGCGGCTGCGAGTGCTTGCCGGGCGCTGCGAAGGCATGCAGAGCCCACCATTTCCGATACCACCGGGCGTGGAAATTATAGGTGAGCATGTCGACCCTACCCCACAATATGCAACCTGCACATTAGCAATTAATGCACAAGGAGAAATTGAGGGGTCTTCTATAAAGGTACTTGAAGCCTTGGCACACAGCAAGGTAATGGTCACCACCGCCAGCGGTGCTCGCGGGCTTGAAGACCTTAACTCACCAGCATTGGTCCGTGCAAAGTCAACTTCAGCAATGGCGCCTATCATCCTAGAGCTATTGAACAATTCAAAAAGGCGGGAAGAAATGGAAGCGCGCGCGCTCACCGACATCACCCCGTACTCTTGGGAGAATCGGGCAAAAAAGCTGATCGCATTACTGCAAACCATCACACGAGCCAACACCGCGCGCCAATGAACAACTACGATCACATTGCCCCGATATACTCGATCGATATGGGCGCGAATATGACTTTCGATGACATCACCTATTATGTTCAGATCGCAAATAAAAACAAAGGTCCAATCCTTGAACTGGGGTGTGGCACCGGACGCATACTGAGCAAGTTGATCGATGCCGGCATCGACGCCATTGGCATTGATGCATCCCTGCCAATGCTATGCCATGCGAAAGGAGAATGCGCACCGTCCACCGGGCTGCTGCAAATGGACATCCGCGCGATCGCCCTGAGAAGCCACTTCAAACTGGTGTTGATGCCCTACTCCCTTTGCACCTATCTCTTAAGCGACTCCGACTGGCAGCGCTGCGCTGACGGTATTCGAGCCGCACTGACGCCTGGTGGTCATGTACTATTGGACGCATTCATTCCGCAGCCGCAATCCGGAGATGGCCATTGGCGCCGTGACTACGCAAGACACAGCACAACGGGCTGGTTAGTTCGCCACAGCCGAATTCAACAGTGCACCGGCGGCACCAACATAATCGAGCGTCGCTACCGGCTCCATGGTTCGTTCGATGGGTACACGCTCCAAACCAAGGAACGCATTCGTCCGTTCTCACCAGAACAACTGCAAGTGTTGGGTGAGCGCTACTTCGGCCCTCTGGTGCAAATCGATTACGACTACCAAACAGACGCAATCCGCAACAGGAACGCCCGCTTCTGCACCGCGCTGTTCGCATTAAAGTAGCGTCATTGAGAATACTTGGACAAATAGCTTAAATTTCTTTCCTGATTGAACCCGAACGACCGAACACGGGCTAGGAATCAGGGCTTTCCCGACCGGGCTGTACACTGCAGGAGGGAGCTCCGTCCTGCAGGCAAAGAGGCCATCTCTGCCAGCAATTGCCGCCACGTCCTCGATAGGTTCGATACCGAAATAGGCATGGGGACGACATGCTTGATTATTGCTTACACGCTCCTCTTGATTGCGCGAAAACTGGAAGTTTCTCGGCGAGAAATATCACCGCCTCTATGCTCTACAACCAAACAAGATTCCCTTAACCAGTGCAGACGCTGTCACAATAGACTTATTCACTGCGGTCGCGCAGACAGGCACCGCTTATCAGCGCAACGTCGGCCTCGCCGCCCTGAGAATGAGACCAGAATTTACCCACTTGCTACCATTAAGGAAGGTCTGAACAACGCCCCCGAAGCTGTCAGACTGCAAACCTCGATTTGAGAGCCTGACCGCCCCATGCAACTGACCTGTGGCGACGCCGAGCAACAAGGCGGACGCAAGCGCACACGGCGCGAGATATTCCTGTCCGAGATGGAGCAGGTTGTGCCGTGGAAAGCTCTGTTGGCGTTGATCGAGCCGCACTACCCAAAGACACGCGGCCCAGGCCGGCAACTGTATCGGCTTGAAACCCTGCTGCGTATCCACTTGCTGCAGCAGTGGTATGCACTGAGCGATCCGGCCATGGAAGAAGCGCTGTGCGATACCCCGGTAATGCGCCAGTTCACTCAACTCGGCGGGTTGGAAGAAATTCCCGATGAGACGACCATCCTCAACTTCCAGCGTCTTCTGGAGAAGCATCAACTGGCAGCAGCAATGTTCAAACAGATCAATGCGCACCTTGCGCGTAAGGGTATGAGCCTGCGCGCCGGAACCATCGTAGGTGCAACGATCATCAACGCGCCATCGTCAACCAAGAATGACTACGGCAAGCGTGGCCCGGAGATGCATCAGACCAAGAAGGGCAGTCAGTGGTACTTCGGGATGAAGGCGCATATTGGCGTTGATGAGCACTCCGGGCTCGTCCACCATGCGCATTGCACTGCAGCCAACGTCGGTGACGTGACCCAGGTGCAGCACCTGTTGCATGGCGGCGAAGAAGAGGTCTACGGCGACAGTGGCTACACCGGCGCAGCGAACCGCGCGGAGCTGCAGGACATCAAAGCAGCGTTCTTGATAGCCGAGAAGCCTTCCAAGCTGCGCGTGATCGAGAACAAATGCGGCTTGAAGCATGCACGACGTTGGGAGCACTTCAAGGCAAGTGTGCGTGCCAAAGGCGAGCACCCGTTCCGGGTGGCGAAGCGCCAGTTTGGTTACATCAAGGTGCGCTATCGCGGCCTGACCAAGGACGCAGCGCAGGTACTTGCGCTGTTCGCGCTGTCGAATTTGTGGATGGTGCGGCGGCAATTGCTACCGACGGCGGGGTAGTTGTATCTGCAGGACGGGGAAAGCCGTCCTGCAGCGCAAAGATTGAACAGGAAGTTACTGCTTCCCGACTTGTAGCACGTGGTGTCGACTCGATCGTGGGAAATCAGCGTGGCCTAGCCGATTGTTCAGACGTTCCCCAAGCCCTAGGACAAGAAGTAGTCGCAGGCAAGCCGAATGGAGAATGCCTGCCCCACCTCAACCTGTACTGCTTCCAGCATCCGAGCCAGACCGGTCAAACTGCAACACTCTCTAGGAAATCCTGCGCAAACCGCTGCAACACACCGCCAGCCTCGTAGATCGCCACTTCTTCGTCCGAATCCAGGCGGCAGGTCATCGGCACCCTGACCACTTCACCGTTGCGGCGGGTGATGACCAGGGTCAGATCGATACGCGGGGTGCGCAGGCCGATCACGTCATAGCTCTCGGTGCCATCGATGCCCAGCGTGTTGCGGTTGGTGCCCGGCTTGAACTCCAACGGCAGCACGCCCATGCCGATCAGGTTGGTGCGGTGAATACGCTCGAAACCTTCAGCCGCAATCGCCTCCACACCCGCAAGACGCACGCCCTTGGCGGCCCAGTCACGCGAGCTGCCCTGGCCGTAGTCGGCACCGGCGATGATGATCAGCGGCTGCTTGCGTTCCATGTAGGTCTCGATTGCTTCCCACATGCGCATGACCTTGCCTTCCGGCTCCACCCGCGCCAGCGAGCCCTGCTTCACGCTGCCATCCTCGTTGCGCACCATCTCGTTGAACAGCTTGGGATTGGCGAAGGTGGCGCGCTGCGCGGTGAGGTGATCGCCGCGGTGGGTGGCGTAGGAATTGAAGTCCTCTTCCGGCAAGCCCATCTTGGCCAGGTACTCGCCGGCCGCGCTGGACAGCAGGATCGCGTTTGACGGCGACAGGTGGTCGGTGGTGATGTTGTCCGGCAACACCGCCAACGGCAGCATGCCACGCAGCGTGCGCTCACCGGCCAATGCACCCTCCCAGTACGGCGGGCGGCGGATGTAGGTGCTCTGCGGACGCCAGTCGTACAGCGGGCTGACCTTCTCGCCATGCTCGACGCGCACGTTGAACATCGGGTTGTAGACCTTGCGGAACTGCTCCGGCTTCACTGCCGCCTTCACTACAGCGTCGATCTCGGCATCGCTTGGCCAGATGTCTTTCAGGCGCACTTCCTTGCCGTCGGCATCCACACCCAGCACGTCCTTCTCGATGTCGAAACGCACGGTACCGGCGATGGCGTAGGCGATCACCAGCGGCGGCGAGGCCAGGAAGGCCTGCTTTGCATACGGGTGGATGCGGCCATCGAAGTTGCGATTGCCCGACAGCACAGCGGTCGCATACAGGTCGCGATCGATGATTTCCTGCTGGATCTTCGGGTCCAGCGCACCGCTCATGCCGTTGCAGGTTGTGCAGGCGAAAGCGACGATGCCGAAGCCCAGTTGCTCCAGATCCGGCAGCAGGCCGGCTTCTTCCAGATACAGCTGCACCGCCTTGGAGCCCGGTGCCAGCGACGACTTCACCCACGGTTTGCGGGTCAAACCGCGCGCGTTGGCGTTGCGCGCCAGCAGCGCGGCGGCAATCACATTGCGCGGGTTGGAGGTATTGGTGCAGCTGGTGATGGCAGCGATGATCACCGCGCCATCCGGCATCAGGCCTTCGGCTTCCTCGCCCTTGCCGCTGAGCAGCTTGGCTTCGTCGGCGATGCCACGCTCGGCCAGGTCCGACACCGGCAGGCGCTTGTGCGGATTGCTGGGGCCGGCCATGTTGCGCACCACGCTGGACAGGTCGAACTCAACGACGCGCTCGTACTGCGCGGTTTCCAGTGCATCCGCCCACAGACCGGTGGTCCTGGCGTAGTTCTCGACCAGCGCGATCTGCGCTTCCTCGCGGCCGGTCAGGCGCAGGTAGTCGATGGTCTGCTGGTCGATGTAGAACATCGCCGCGGTAGCGCCGTACTCGGGGCACATATTGGAGATGGTGGCGCGGTCACCGATGGTCAGTGCCGCAGCGCCTTCGCCGAAGAACTCAAGGTAAGCCCCAACCACACGTTCCTTGCGCAGGAACTCGGTGATCGCCAGCACTACGTCGGTGGCGGTGATATTCGGCTGCGGCCTGCCGGTCAGCTTGACGCCGATGATGTCGGGCAGGCGCATCCACGAGGCGCGCCCCAGCATCACGTTCTCGGCTTCCAGGCCGCCGACGCCAATGGCGATGACGCCCAGCGCGTCCACATGCGGGGTGTGGCTGTCGGTGCCGACGCAGGTATCCGGGAAAGCCACCCCGCCCTGCTGGTAGATCACCGGTGACATCTTCTCCAGATTGATCTGGTGCATGATGCCGTTGCCCGGCGGAATCACATCGACGTTCTCGAAGGCCAGCTTGGTCCAGTCGATGAAGTGGAAGCGGTCTTCGTTGCGGCGGTCTTCGATGGCGCGGTTCTTGGTGAACGCGTCCGGATCGTAGCCACCGCATTCCACTGCCAGCGAGTGATCGACGATCAGCTGCACCGGCACCACCGGGTTGACCTTGGCCGGATCACCGCCCTTGTCGGCAATGGCGTCGCGCAGGCCGGCCAGGTCGACCAGTGCGGTCTGGCCGAGGATGTCATGGCAGACCACGCGCGCCGGGAACCAGGGGAAATCGAGGTCGCGCTTGCGCTCGATCAGCTGCTTGAGCGAATCGGTGAGCGTGGCCGGATTGCAGCGGCGCACCAGGTTTTCGGCCAGCACGCGCGAGGTATACGGCAGCGTGGCGTAGGCACCGGGCTGGATGGCATCGACTGCGGCGCGCGCATCGAAGTAGTCGAGCGTGCTGCCTGCGAGGTGTTTGCGGTAATCGGTATTCATGGCTGGCCTGTGAGGGTCTGGGCTTGCTGGTGTTGCGGTGGAGTGCTGCGAAGATGCGTGTGATTGCAGCAATCCCACAGCAACACATGAAATCTGGCATTTCCCTTCTCCCGCCTGCGGGGGAAGGTGCCCTAAGGGCGGATGGGGGGAGCTCTTGCTTGAGCTCCAGCTTTGCTTCGCTTTTTTCTACGGGCTTGAAGCGGGCTGTACGTGCTAGAAGCTTCCCCTCACCCCACCCCCTCTCCCGCAAGCGGGAGAGGGGCTTTTAGGCATCACGCATCATCTATGCTTCGGCATCAGCCGCGCTTATCCAGCGGCACGAAGATCTGATCCTCCGGCCCGGTGTAGTTCGCGCTCGGGCGGATGATCTTGCCGTCGATGCGCTGCTCGATGATGTGCGCGCTCCAACCCGCGGTACGTGCAATCACAAACAACGGGGTGAACATCGCGGTCGGCACGCCCATCATGTGGTAGCTGACGGCGCTGAACCAATCCAGGTTCGGGAACATCTTCTTGATGTCCCACATCACCGACTCAAGACGCTCGGCGATGTCGTACATCTTCATGTTTTCCTGCTCGGCGGACAGCTCGCGCGAGACATCCTTGATCACCTTGTTGCGCGGGTCGGACACGGTGTAGACCGGGTGACCGAAACCGATCACCACTTCCTTGCGCTCGACGCGGGCCTTGATGTCGGCTTCGGCTTCGTCCGGGGTTTCGTAACGCTTCTGCACTTCGAAGGCGACTTCATTGGCGCCGCCGTGCTTCGGTCCACGCAGTGCGCCGATGCCACCGGTGATGGCGCTGTACATGTCGCTGCCGGTGCCGGCGATGACGCGGCAGGCAAAGGTCGAGGCGTTGAATTCGTGTTCTGCGTACAGGATCAGGCTGGTGTGCATGGCCTTGACCCAGGAGTCGCGCGGCTGCTCGCCGTGCAGCAGGTGCAGGAAGTGGCCGCCGATCGAGTCATCGTCGGTCTCCACGTCGATGACCTTGCCGTTGTGGCTCCAGTGGTACCAGTACAGCAGCATCGAACCCAGCGAGGCCATCAGCTTGTCAGCGATGTCGCGTGCGCCCGGGTGATTGTGGTCGTCCTTCTCCGGCGACACGCAGCCCAGCACGGAAACGCCGGTACGCATCACGTCCATCGGGTGCGCCGACGGCGGCAGCTCTTCCAGCGCGGCCTTCACCGATGCGGGAATGCCACGCAGCGCCTTCAGCTTGGCCTTGTAGGCACGCAGCTCGGCTTTGTTCGGCAGCTTGCCGTGTACCAGCAGGTGGGCAATTTCCTCGAACTCGCTGGTGTTGGCCAGGTCCAGGATGTCGTAGCCACGGTAGTGCAGATCGTTGCCGCTGCGGCCAACGGTACACAGAGCGGTGTTGCCGGCAGCGGTACCGGACAGGGCGACGGACTTCTTCGGCTTGAACGCCGGTGCGGCGGTGGATTCAGACATGGTGTGAACCTCGATCAGATGCGGGATTTTGAAGCCCCTCTCCCGCCGGGAGAGGGGTTGGGGTGAGGGTGCAGTCAGCCACAAAGACTTCGTCGTACCCTCATCCGGCGCTACGCGCCACCTTCTCCCACAGGGAGAAGGAAGTGCTGTTACTTCTTCGCAGCAAACGTCTTGTCCAGGCTGCGCTCGAATTCGTGGTAGCCGATGCGGTCATACAGCTCCTCGCGGGTCTGCATGCTGTCCACTACATTACGCTGGTGGCCGTCACGGCGGATGGCTTCGTAGACGTTCTCGGCCGCCTTGTTGGCCGCACGGAACGCCGACAGCGGGAACAGCTGCATCGCCACACCGGCCGTGGCCAGTTCATCACGGCTGAACAGCGGTGTCGCGCCAAATTCGGTGATGTTGGCCAGCAACGGCACCTTCACCGCGTCGGCGAAGCGCTTATAGGTCTCCAGGTCGTAGGCAGCCTCGGCAAAGATGCCGTCGGCGCCGGCTTCCACGCAGGCCAGCGCACGCTCGATAGCCGCGTCCACGCCTTCCATCTGGATGGCATCGGTACGCGCGATGAGGAAGAAATCGGGGTCGGTCTTGGCATCGGCAGCCGCTTTCACGCGGTCGACCATTTCACCCTGCGAGACGATTTCCTTGCCGGGGCGGTGGCCACAACGCTTGGCGCCCACCTGATCTTCGATATGGCAGGCAGCGGCACCGGCCTTGATCAGCGACTTCACCGTACGCGCGATATTGAACGCGCTCGGGCCGAAACCGGTGTCGATATCGACCATCAACGGCAGGTCGCAGACGTCGCTGATGCGGCGCACGTCGATCAGCACGTCTTCCATCGTATTGATGCCCAGGTCCGGCAGGCCCAGCGAGCCAGCGGCAACGCCGCCGCCGGACAGGTAGATGGCGCGGTAGCCGGCGCGCTTGGCCAGCAGGGCGTGGTTGGCATTGATCGCGCCCACCACCTGCAAGGGGGATTCGGCGGCCAGTGCGGCGCGGAATGCAGCGCCGGCGGAAGAACGACTCATGGGATGGCTCCTGGCTTGTGGCTGGGCGGTGGCGAGCATGCCATTCCGCTGTGACGACTAATCTGTCACCATCAGATTCATTGATCAATCTTGATTCAATAAATCAACCTATTGAATACGCCATGCCCGACGCCCTCGACCCCGAACTGATACCCGCCAGTGAAGCCTGTGCCCTGCTCGGCATCAGCGCCGCCACGCTGTACGCCTATGTCAGCCGCGGCCTGCTCAGCTCGCGGCCTGGCACGTCGGCGCGCAGCCGCGTGTACCTGCGGGCGGAAGTAGAGCGCCTGGCGCAGCGCAAGCAGGCCGGCCGCGGTGCCGAGCGCGGTGCCGCGCAAAGCCTGGACCGCGGCCTGCCGGTGCTGGAAACCCGTATCTCGCTGATCCGCCCGGATGCGCCCTACTACCGGGGCCGCTCCGCGGTAGCTGCCGCGCAGGCCGGTGCCACGCTGGAAGACATCGCGCGACTGCTGTGGGAATGCGAGGAACAGGACCCGTTCGCGGCGGCCGCCCTGCCCTCGTGGCCGCCGCGTATCGCCAGCCTGGCGCTTGATGACGGCCTGCCGCCGGTGGAGCGCACAATGGCCTGCATTCCGCTGCTGGCCTTGGAGCAACGCCAATCGCTCAATGCAGCGGCCTCCGTGCGCCGTGAGGTCGCTGCGATGCTGCTGCGCCAGAACGCAGCGTTGCTGGTCGGCACCGAGCCGGATGCACGGCCAGTGCACCGCCTGCTCGCCGATGCATGGATGCCTGGCGATGCAGCCTTCGCCGAACTGGTGCGCTCGGCCTTGGTGCTATGCGCCGACCACGAACTGAATGTTTCGGCGTTTGCAGCGCGCGTGGTCGCCTCCACCGGCGCACACCTGCACGCGACAGTGAGCGCTGGGTTGGCTGCCCTGTCCGGCCCGCGCCATGGTGGCGCCACCGCTCGTGCGCATGCCCTGTTGGTGGATGCCGAGGTCAGTGGATCACCCAGCGCCTTCATTGCCGAGCGTTGGCGACGTGGCGATGAGTTGCCCGGCTTCAATCACCTGCTCTACCCCGATGGCGACCCACGCGGTGCGGAGGTACTGCGCCAGTTGCGCGAACGCTGTAGCGATTCGCCGCGCATGCGCCACGTGGAAGCGGTGCTGGCGGCGACCGAGGAAGTCAGCGGCCAGCGACCGAACATCGACGGCATGCTCGGTGCCATCTGCTATGTGCATGGATTGCCGGGCGCGCATGCCTTGGTGATGTTCGCTACCGCACGCCTGACCGGCTGGCTGGCGCATGCGCTGGAACAGCAGGCGTTGGGTACGTTGATACGACCACGTGCGCGGTATACCGGGTTGGCGCCGAGGGGGTGAGCTTTTACCCCCCCTTTTTGCGTAGCAAAGGGGGTGAAGAAGGCCTGCTTGCGCGCCACTGGCGCGCGGCCTGATGAACGACCGAAGGCTATGCCTTCGGGCCGGGCGGGTTGGGGAGGGGTAAGCTTTTACGGCCCCTCTCGCATTGCCAGCTTCGCGGCTTACGCCGCTCCCACAACACGCGAGGACCACTGATTGATGATCTGCGCAATCGCCTGCACGCCATCGGTCAAGGCCGCCGGCCCGGGCTGCAGGATCAGCGGTGACTTGATCTCGTGCAACTCGCCATCGCGCACCGCGTTGATCGCCTCCCAACCCGGTCGCGCAGCCACCCGCTCCGGACGGAACTTCTTGCCGCACCATGAGCCGATGATGATGTCCGGATTGCGCGCAACCACCGGGTCGCCGTTGGCGAGGATGCGCGCCTTGGCCAGCGGCTCGCGCGACAACTCCGGAAACACGTCGATGCCGCCGGCGATTTCCACCAGCTCCGCACCCCATTGGATGCCGGTGATGATGGGCTCATCCCATTCCTCGACATAGACGCGCGGGCGCTGCGGCAGCTTTGCCGCCTGCCCGGCAATTGCATCCAATCCCCGCTGCAGTTCGTCCGCATAGGCATTGGCGCGCGTGGTCACACCGACCAATCCACCCAGCCGGCGGATGTAATCAATGATGCCGGCCACACTACGGTGGTTGGCAATCCACACTTCCACACCGTTGCGTATCAACTCGGCAGCGATATCGGCCTGGATGTCGGAGAAACCAATCGCCAGGTCGGGCTTCAGCTTGAGGATCTCGCCGACCTTGGCGCTGGTGAAGGCGCTGACCTTGGGCTTGTCGCGGCGTGCCTCGGGCGGTCGCACGGTGAAGCCACTGATGCCGACGATACGGTCCTGCTCGCCCAATGCGTAAAGCGTTTCGGTCGGCTCTTCGGTCAGGCAGACAATGCGGCGCGGGCCAATCATGGTGCGGCGAACTCCGTTGTATCGACGAATACGGCAGGGCTGTTCCAGGGATGATTGGCGGCAATGCCATCATCCAGAATCCGTTGCAACCGCTGCGAGTCACGCGGAATGCAGAACTCCAGTCGCACCGTGGACGCGCGCACCAACTCGCCCGCCCCACCAATGGCGCTCTGCGTACCTTGCAGCACACGGAACTGCTCCTGCCCCGGTGCCGACTCCCACATGCCGTGTACGTAGCCTCCGGCAGCCAGATCGTCCACTGCAAGGATGCCCTGCTTCAGCGCCTCCAGCTGCGCCGGCGGCACGAATACGGTGACCCTGTAGATCGGATACAGCTGCATCAGCCAATCGCCTGCAGTGGCATGTGGTAGTAGACAACGCGCTCGGTTTCGGTGAAGCCGCACGCCTCGTGCGCCACCTGCGCCGATACATTCGCCAAGCCCGAATCCGATGCCAGCTCGGTACAGCCCTGATCACGCGCCCATTGCGCCACAGCATCAATCAACAAGCGCCCAAGGCCACTACCGCGTGCCGATGCATGCACAACCCAGCCTTCCAGAAAGCCAACCGGAGAGCTGTCGGTACCGTTGACATACTCATGGCGGACACTTGCTTCAGCCATGCCCAGAACCCGCCCATCGGCCGCGCAGACGAGCAGGCAGGTGCTACCTGCCGATTCGGTCAAATCCAGCAGGTCAACCAGTTCTGTTTCGCTGTCTGGCCACAGTTCCAGGCGCAGCTCGGCCCAGTCCTGCCAATCCCCGGCTTGGGCACGCCGCACACTGCAGCCAGCGTTGTTCACGGGAACAACATCCGCTTGCTCCACTCCCCCGCCGCATCGGCCTCGTAGCACCAGCGCTCATGCAGACGGAAGTCCGCGCCGTACCAGAACTCGATGCGCCGCGGCACCACACGCACCCCGCCCCAGCCATCTGGACGCGGCACATCGCGGCCTTCAAAACGTGTCTCGAAGTTGGCCAGGCGCTGCTCGAACTCCTCGCGCGACGCCAATGGCTGCGACTGCACCGAGGCCCAGGCGCCAATCTGGCTCATGCGCGGGCGGCTGGCGAAGTAGGCATCGGATTCGGCAGCCGATACCAGCTGAGCATCACCTTCGATCCGCACCTGGATGCCAGCCTCGCGCAGGCTGCGCCACAGGAACAACAGCGCCGTTGCCCGATTGTCGTGCAGCTCGCGGCCCTTGCGGCTGTCCAGGTGGGTATAGAACACAAAGCCGCGTTCGTCGAAGGCCTTCAGCAACACCGTGCGCGCCGACGGGCGGCCATCAATGTCAGCGGTAGCAACCGTCATCGCGGTGGCATCGATCTCCTTGCCAGCCTTCGCCTCTTCAAACAATGCGGCGAAAGTCGAAAGCGCTTCTGCGTAAAGATTGGTCATGGTCCTGCTTCGTAGGGCACGTGTTTGGGCTATTGTGGCGGCATGTCCCCCGTTCCGCACAGTTTTTCCCAACGCCGCTTTGCGCCGGCACTGGTCGCACAGGCGTTGGACGATGCGCTGGCCAGTACCAACGGCACGCCGGTACTGGCAATCAGTGGTGTGCAAGGCAGTGGCAAATCCACGCTGGCCGCGCAGATCGTGGATCTGGCGCGCACGCGCGGCCTGTGCGCGGCGGCGGTGTCCATCGACGACACCTACCTGACCCGCGCGCAACGGCAACGGCTTGCTGATCGCGTGCACCCCTTGCTCGCAACGCGTGGGCCGCCGGGCACGCATGACCTGGCACTGGCGATGGCCACGCTGGATGCGGCCAAGGCCGGGCAAGGCTTCCTGCTGCCGCGCTTTGACAAGCTCGCCGATGAGCGGGTGCCGGAAGCACAGTGGAAGAAGATCGAGCAACCGCTGGACCTGCTGGTGTTCGAGGGCTGGTTCCTGGGCACGCCGGCAGAAGCCGACGATGCGCTGCAGGTGCCCTTGAACGCACTGGAACGCGAGGCCGATGCCGACGGCCGCTGGCGGCGCTGGTGCAACCAGTCACTGGCTGAGCACTACCCTGGCTTGTGGCAGCGTTTTGACCGGCTGTGGATGCTGCAACCGCCAAGCTTCGCCGTGGTCCCGCAGTGGCGCTGGCAACAGGAGCAGGCGCTGCAGCAGGCATCACCTGGCCGCAGCAGCATGACAAGGCCGCAGCTGGAGCGTTTCGTGCAGTTCTACGAGCGCATCAGCCGGCAGGCGCTGCGCACCCTGCCCGGCATCGCCGACCGGGTCATTGCGCTGGATGCGCAACGGCAACCGTTGGCCAATACAGCGGGCTGAGGCAGCCGCGCAAACTGCACGACGACCGCCTCAGCCAAACGGTTCGACAGCGCCGCCACCGCCGAACCGATGCAGAGGCGCGCCCAGCTTGATCAGCAGGCGCCCACCACGCGATTACTGCAGCAGCATCACTGCACCAGGAACGTGATCCGCAGATTGACCCGCCACTCGGTGACGTTGCCGTCACCGTCGGTGACAACCTTGGTTTCGTTGATCCACGCGCCCTGGATGCCCTTGACCGTCTCGGCCACCTTCTTGATGCCGCTACGCACCGCATCCTCGATGCTGGTCTTGGAGGACGCGTTGACTTCAATGATTTTCGCCACTGACATGTCCAACTCCTTGGTTGCACCACGAACCATTCGTGGAGCTGCCGAGCTTGGCTGCTACCGTGTTAAGGCACTGACACGAGGTGCTAGCATCTTCCAACAATGAATCCCGCCCCCAATCTCATTCTGGTCGGCCCCATGGGCGCCGGCAAAACCAGCATCGGCCGTCGCCTGGCCGAGCGTTTCGGGCTGGTCTTCGTGGATGCCGACCAAGCCATCGTCGACGACGTGGGCTCCAGCATTCCGGCCATTTTCGAGAACGTCGGCGAAGCCGGTTTCCGTGCCCACGAAAAACGGGTCCTCTCCTGTCTGCTGGACGGCAGTGGCCAGCTGATCTCGACCGGCGGCGGCAGCGTGCTCGACCCTGAGAACCGTGAGCGTATCCGCGCTCGGGGTTTCGTGGTCTACCTGCGGGTCAGCGTGGCCTCACAGCTGGCCCGCCTGCACCGCGACAAGACCCGGCCGCTGCTGCAGCGAGAGGACCGCGAACAGGTGCTGCACGCCATGGCCGAGCTCCGCGACCCGCTGTACCGCGAGGTGGCCGACCTGATCATCGATACCGACCTTTACACCCCCGCCGACGCCACCGCGCACACCGTGACCCGGCTTGCCGCGCAATGGAAGATCCTGGAACCGACCCGCATGACCGCCCCCACCCGCACCGTCGCCGTCGGCGGCGAACACCCCTACCAGATCCATATCGGCCCGGGCCTGCTGTCCAAGGCCGAAACGCTGGTCAGCACCATCCGTGGCCGCCATGTACTGCTGGTCAGCGACGACACTGTCGCACCGCTGTACCTGAGCCAGGTGCAGACCGCGCTGCTGGCCGCCCGCCCCGATCTGAAGATCGGCCAGCACATCATCCCGGCCGGCGAGGCCTCCAAAACCCTGGACAATTTCAGCGGCGCGATCAACGCGCTGGCAAGCCTCGGCGCTACCCGCGACGCCTGCGTACTGGCGCTGGGCGGCGGCGTAGTGGGCGACCTGGCCGGCTTTGCCGCGGCCTGCTGGATGCGCGGCGTGGACTGCGTGCAATTGCCCACCACGTTGTTGTCGATGGTCGACTCCTCGGTCGGCGGCAAGACCGCGGTGGACATCCCGCAGGGCAAGAACCTGGTTGGCGCCTTCCATCCGCCGCGTGCGGTGATTGCCGACACCGCCGCCCTGCGCAGCCTGCCGCTGCGCGAGCTGCGCGCCGGACTGGCGGAAGTGATCAAGTACGGTGCCATCCGCGACCCGCTGTTCTTCCAGTGGCTGCAGGCCGAACGCGAAGCCCTGCTGGCCGGTGACGACAGCGCCCTGGCCCAGGCCATCGCCCGCAGCTGCGAGCACAAGGCCGAGATCGTCGCCCGCGATCCGCTGGAAAAGGGCGAGCGTGCCCTGCTCAACCTCGGCCACACCTTTGGCCATGCCATCGAGACCGCACAGGGTTACGGCGCGCCGGGCAACGACAACCTCAACCATGGCGAGGCGGTGGCGGTAGGCATGGTGCTGGCAGCGCAGTTGTCGGCCGCACTGGGCATGGCCGATGCGGCCGATACCGAGGTCCTGCGCGAACTGCTGCAGGCCTACGGCCTGCCAACCCGCATCCCCGCCGGCCTGGATGCCGAGGCGCTGCTGGGGCATATGCGGCTGGACAAGAAGAACATCGCCGGCCGCCTGCGGCTGGTGCTCTGGCGCGGCATCGGCAAGGCCGAGGTGGTGCCGGATGTGGATGAGGCGGCAGTGTTGGCGGTGCTGCGGCAGGGCTGAGCGGCAATGCTTGAAACCCCTCTCCCCACGGGGTGAAAGGGGCAGCTTGCGAACCACTGGTTCGCTGCCCATTGAACGACCTTGCGCTGGCGCAAGGGCCGGGGGCGTGTAGCGGGGGTTGGGGTGAGGGTCCGGGCGAAGCCTGATGGCGTCAAAAGAGCATGGGGCTTCGCCCGCACCCTCATCCGCCCTTCGGGCACCTTCTCCCACAGGGAGAAGGATGGCGCGGGCTTCACCCGCCCAAAACCAGCCCAAAACCCGCACAACGGCTACAATCGCCGCCATGCGCGTCCTACTGCAACAGCCGCCCAGCGGCAATGAAGCCCCCCGCTACGTTCAACTGTCCCTGGTGCCGGATCTGCTCGGCGGCTGGGAGTTGCTGCGTGAAAGCGGCCAGACCGGTGGCCGCATCCAGCTGCGCCGCGAGCTGTTCCTGCAGCACGACGAGGCCGTGCATGCCTTCGAGAAGGCCCGCGACGGCCAGATCAAGAAAGGCTTCCAGGTGATGTTCACCGCCGGCCAGCCCGCGCCCTGATTCCCGCATTTCCGGCAGGTGCGCCGCAGCGCGCCTGTGGTTCCTACCCCCAGGAGTTCCATGTGACCAGCCCACTTCGCAACGACCGCTTCCTGCGCGCCCTGCGCCGCGAGCCCGTGGACTACACCCCCGTCTGGTTGATGCGCCAGGCCGGCCGCTACCTGCCGGAGTACCGCGCCACCCGCGCCCGCGCCGGCAGCTTCCTGGGCATGGCCAAGAACCCGGAAGTTGCCTGCGAAGTGACCCTGCAGCCACTGGAGCGCTTTGACCTGGATGCCGCCATCCTGTTCTCGGACATCCTCACCGTGCCCGATGCGATGGGCCTGGGCCTGTATTTCGTCGACGGCGAAGGCCCCAAGTTCAAGCATCCGGTGCGTGATGCCGCCGCGGTCGCCAAGCTGGCGGTGCCGGACATGGAAACCGAACTGCGCTACGTGATGGACGCCGTGCGCCTGATCCGCCGCGAGCTGGACGGCAAGGTGCCGCTGATCGGTTTCTCCGGCAGCCCGTGGACGCTGGCCTGCTACATGATCGAAGGCGGCGGCAGCAAGGATTTCGCCCGTATCAAGGCAATGGCGCTGAACGAGCCCAAGGCCCTGCACCAGTTGCTGGAGGTGGTGACCGATGCGGTCATCGCCTACCTGTCGGCACAGCGCGCGGCCGGTGCGCAGGCCCTGCAGGTGTTCGACACCTGGGGCGGCGTGCTGGGCCCGGCGATGTACCGCGAGTTCTCGCTGCGTTACCTCAACCGCATCGCCAGCGAACTCAAGCGCGGCGAAGGCGCCGAGCGCACCCCGCTGATCCTGTTCGGCAAGGGCACCGGCCAGTACGTGACCGAGCTCGCCGCCAGCGGTGCAGAAGGCGTGGGCGTGGACTGGACCATCACCCTGGAAGACGCCGCCCGTGCCGCCGCTGGCAAGGTCGCGCTGCAGGGCAACCTGGACCCGACCACGCTGTACGGCTCGCCGGAGGCGATCAGCCGCGAAGTCGGCAAGGTGCTGGACAGCTATGCCGCCGGCAATGGCGGCTCGCGCGAAGGCCATGTGTTCAACCTGGGCCACGGCATGTCGCCGGACATGAACCCCGAGCACGTCGCCGTGCTGGTGGATGCGGTGCATCGCCTCAGCCGCCGCTGAGGCAAAAGCTCACCTGTAGTGCCGAGCCATGCTCGGCAGTGGCACTGCACGTACGCCGGGCGCTACTAGTAAAGCCCCTGCCGAGCATGGCTCGGCACTACAGGGCCGGATGCTGCGGGTAAGGCCTCAGCCGAGCATGGCTCGGCTCTACAGCCGGCCCCGGCGTCACATGCGCGGCATCTGCACACGCATCGGAGGACAATAAGCGCCTGCTCCAGCGCGAGTCGTCTTGATGCCCCCAGCTCCCCCCATCCCGCAGCCCGCCAGTTCCGCCCAGAAGCCGCTGCTATGGCTGGTGTCGCTGGCCATCTTCATGCAGATGCTGGACTCGACCATCGTCAACACGGCCTTGCCGGCGATGGCGCGCAGCCTGGGCGAGAGCCCGCTGCAGATGCAGTCGGTGGTGTTCAGCTATGCGCTGGCGGTGGCCACTTTCATCCCCGCATCGGGCTGGATCGCCGACCGCTTCGGCACCCGCCGCACCTTCCTCGCCGCAATCGTGTTGTTCACCCTGGGCTCGCTGGCCTGCGCGCTGTCACCCACGCTGCAATGGCTGGTGGCCTCGCGCGTGCTGCAGGGCATCGGCGGCGCGATGTTGCTGCCGGTCGGTCGCCTCGCGGTGATGCGTTCGGTGCCGCGCGAACAATTCCTGTCGGCGATGAGCTTCATCGCCATCCCCGCCCTGATCGGCCCGCTGCTGGGCCCCACCCTCGGCGGTTGGCTGGTGGAAGTTGCCTCCTGGCATTGGATCTTCCTGATCAACCTGCCGATCGGGGTCATCGGCTTCATCGCCGCGCTGAAAATCATGCCCGACCACTACGGCCAACGGAACCAGCGCTTCGACCTGGCCGGCTACCTGATGCTGGCGTTCGGCATGATCGCCTTGTCGCTGGCGCTGGATGGCGTCTCGGCGCTCAATTCGGCACATGCACTGGTACTGCTGCTGGCGGTGGTCGGCATCGCTGCGCTGGCCGGCTATTGGCTGCATGCGGCCAGCACCAGCAATGCACTGTTTCCGCTGAGCCTGTTCAAGGTGATCAGCTTCCGAATTGGCATCCTTGGCAATCTGTTCTCGCGCATCGGCAGCGGTGCGATGCCGTTGTTGATCCCGTTGCTGCTGCAGGTCGGCATGGGCCTGAGTCCGATGACCGCCGGCATGATGATGATTCCGGTGGCGCTGTCGGGCATGGCTGCCAAGCGTGCGGCCGTCAGCCTGGTGGAGCGCTTTGGCTACCGCCGCATCCTGATGATAAACACGGTCTGCGTCGGCCTGGCGATGGCGAGCTTCGCGTTGATCACCGCCGAGCAACCACTGTGGTTGCGGCTGACCCAGCTGGCGATCTTCGGCGCGGTCAACTCGATGCAGTTCACCGTCATGAATACCGTAACCCTGCGCGATCTGGACACGCACCAGGCCAGCAGCGGCAATAGCTTGTTGTCGATGGTGATGATGCTCGCCACCGGTTTTGGCGCGGCCACCGCTGGCAGCCTGCTGGCAGCTTTTGGCGACCATTTGAGCGGCCACGGCGCGACCGCCGCGCTACACGCCACCTTCCTCTGCGTCGGTGCGATCACACTCAGCTCGACGCTGGTGTTCTGGCAACTGCCCGACAACCGCCCGCATCCGCGGGCGGTGGAAGAAGTTGCCGAGTAAACCCGCCCTTCAGTCCGGCGCAGCCTGCTGCCTGCGTTGCGCCTCCAATACGCCGGTGATGGCCTCCAGCAACATCTGTGCGGTCACCGGCTTGCGCAGGAAGTCGGCAAAGCCGGCCTCGCGCGCCAGCGGTTCGGCCTCGGCATCGGAGCGCGCGGTCACCGCGATCAATGGCATGTCGTAGCCCATTGCCTTCAACTGCCGCGCGAGCCCGAAGCCATCGATGCCGGGCAGGTCCAGATCCAGCAAGGCCACGTCGAACTCATGGTTGGACAGTTCCGCCAATGCCGCCAGGCCATGCGCGGCATGCACCGCGCTATGCCCGTGCACCTCCAGCAGGCCGCGGATCACCGCAGCAATGGTCGGGTCATCCTCAACCAGCAACACCCGCTGCGCTGGCAGGTTCATCCAGGCACCACCGGCGGCATCATCATCCATCGAGGTCGGCGGCACCTCCCAGGCCAGCGGCAGGTCAACGATGAAACAGGTGCCCTCGCCCAGGTTGCTTTCCACATCGATGCTCCCGCCCATCGCTACGCTCAACTCATTGCAGATGGCCAAGCCCAGGCCGCTGCCGCCGTAGCGCGCGGCGGTGCGTGCACCATCGGCCTGTTCAAAGCGGCGGAACAGACGTTGCTGCTGCTCGGCGCTGATACCTGGGCCGGTGTCACTGACCTCGAAACGCACACCCTCGCCGCCGTCCTGCAGGCGTACACGCAGACTTACCGAACCATGGCTGGTGAACTTGATTGCATTGCCAAGCAGATTGAGCAGTATCTGCCGCAACCGCATCACATCGCCGATCAGACGCGTCCGTGGCGCAGCCGCGTTGTCGAACTCGAATGCCAGCCCGCGCCGTTGTGCCAGCGGTTCCATCAGGCCGCGCACGTCTTCCAGCAACTGTCGCAGCTCCAAGGGCTGGTTCTGCAGTTCCAGCCGTCCGGCTTCGATGCGGGCAAGATCCAGCGCATCGTTGACCAGTCGCAACAGGTGTTCGCCCGCGCGGCGGATCGATTGCGTATAGCCGCGTTGGCGCTCATCCAGCGGTGTTGCCAACAACAGTTCGCTCATACCTAGCACGCCGGTCATCGGTGTGCGCACCTCATGGCCGAGCGTTGCCAGGAACCGGGTCTTGGCCAGAGACGCCTGTTCGGCCAGCTCCTGTTTGTGGCGGGCCAACTGCCATTCGTTGCGGCGGCGCAGACGCCGCTGGTACAGCCAGGCGCCGCCCAGGATCAGGGCTACAGCGAGCACGATGAAGGTCATCACCCCGGCCGGACTGCGTGCCCACGGCGGCTGCACGCGGAAGGCCAGGGTCTGCACCGGCGACCAGACGTTATCCGAGGTGGCTGCCTGGATTTCCAGCTGATAGCGCCCCGGTGGCAGCCGCGAGAATACGCGGTCGCCGGACGCGCCCACGTCCACCCAGTCCGGGTCATAGCCGGCCAGACGGAAGCGATAGGTATTGGTAGCCGAGTCGGCGAAGGACAGCAGGCGTGCAGCGATCCGCAGGTCACGGTCGCCGTCGAGAATCTGCAAGGGCGACTCCAGCGTGATATCGCGTTCCTTGTCACCACGGCGCACGCTGACACGCTCGATGATCAGCGGCGGTCGCCGGGTAGATGGCTTCACCTGGGCCGGATCGAACAACACCACGCCATCGGGCGTGCCGCCAGCCAGCTGACCGCTGCGTGCCTGCACCAGCGATCGGCGGCGGAACTCCTGCCCCGGCAAGCCATCGTGCACGCCATACATGCGCACCGAACGGTTGGCCGGATCGATGCGGATCAGACCGCGCGCACTGATCGCCCAGGCCACGCCTTCGGCGTCCGCCAGCAGGCCGGTCGCAGCCAGCATCGGAAAGCCCTGCTCGACGCCGACGCGATCAAGCAAGGTCATGCGCTGCCCATCCCACAGATAGCGATCCATGCGCCCGAGACCGGCAATCCACGCCACACCCGTATCGGTGACATGGAAGGTGGAGACACGCCCGGCTGGCCCGCCCGGCACCGGCGCGAAGCGCCCACGCTGCGACTGCCAGGCATGCAGGCCGGTGCCTGTCGCCAACCACAGCTGATCACCCGGGCCACACTGCATGTCTTCGATCAATGCTTCGGGCACGCCCGCTTGCCCTGGTTTCAGCTGCAGCAGCACGTGACCAACGGCATCGCGCTGCTGCATGCCGCCGTCTTCGGAATAGATCCAGATCCGGCCGCCATCACAACTGCGCACGATATCGGCATCACCCAGCATCGCAGCGTCCTTGCCATCATTGCTATGCCAGCGCTGCACGCTGCCGTCACTCGGGTCGTAGCGCACCAAGGCGTCCAGACTGCCTATCCAGACCTTGCCGTGTGCATCTTCAACCAACGACTGCGGCCAGTTCTTGCCATCGATCGCCTGCAGATGGTGCTGCACTTCGCCGGTGCCGGGGTCGAGCCGATCCAATGCGCCACGCGTACCCACCACCCAGATACCGCCGGAGGCCGATGGCGCCAGGGCCAATGCATAGGGATTGCGCAGCGAGGAAGGATCATCCAGATGCCGCGACAACACCGAGAACTGCCGCCAGCTCGGTGGCAGATGCCATAAGCCGGCGTTGGTGCTGGCAAACCACAGCCCGCCTTCGCGGTCCTCGTAGGCGCTGGACCAGTTGGGTTTGACGATCCCCCGTTCCTGCGCGCTGTACAAGGGCACATTGCGCACCACATTACTGCGGATGCGGCCCAGCCCGGAACGGGTATCCAGCCAGTAACTGCCGTCGGTCGAATATTGCAGCATGTTGAACACATCGCCGGGTGCCGCCCCTGTCCAACTGGCCGCTTCGAAGCGGCCGTCGGCATGGCGCTGGACCACGCCTTCGTTGGTGGCCACCCACAGCCGGCCTTGTCTATCCACCTTCAGGCCGTTGATACGTGGCGACGGCAGCAGCGCATTGCTGACCCGGTCGAAGCCGGCGCCATTCCAACGCGCCAAGCCGCCTTTGGTACCCACCCAGAGACTGCCATCGGGCGTCACAGCCATGTAGGTGACCGCCGCCGCCGGCAAGCTGTGTTCGTCACCGGCTATCGGCATGAAGCGGCGGATATTGCCGTCCGGATCCAGCCGGTGCAGGCCACCGGTGGCGGTACCAAACCACACGCTGCCATCGGGCGTGGAGGCGATGGCCCAGATCGTATTGCTGCCGATCTGCGGATGGGTCTGCTGGTCGAAGAAGGTGAACTTGAGCCGGTCCGGCGACAGCATCACCAGCCCGGCGTTCTGTGTGCCAATCCACAACCGGTTGCTTTTATCAGCGTGCAAACTCCACACCACGTTGTCGCGCAGCCCGTTCTCCGCGCGCCAGATGCGGTAATTGCGGCCGTCATAGCGGGCAAGACCGTCACGACTGGCCAGCCACAGGTAGCCGGTGAGGTCTTCGGCAAAGGCATTGATGTTGCTGGAAGGCAGGCCATCGGCCACGGTCAACTGCCGTGGCTGCGGCGTTGCAGGCACTTCGGCAAGCGCCGTCGCTGACACCAGCAGCAGTCCGCTCAGCAACATCCCTGCAAACCATTTCATCAAACCCAGCCTCCTGCCGCGCCTTCCGGCGCGTTTGTGATGGTCCCTATTGTGCCTGTCCGGGTGCCATCGCCACCGCATCAGCAATCGCATCGACCAACATCTGTCCTGTTACCGGCTTACGCAGGAACCCCGTCATACCCGCAGCGCGGGCCAATTGTTCGGCCTGCGCGTCGGCGCGCGCGGTCACCGCGATCAACGGGAAGCGGTGGCCGGACCCGCGCAGCTGATCGGCCAGCGCAATGCCATCCAACGCTGGCAGATCCAGGTCCAGCAGACCCACATCGAATGCCTGATCGCCCACCTCGGCCAATGCAGCCAGGCCATGCGGTGCGTGTGTCACCTGATGGCCGCGCGCGGTCAGCAGACCGCTGATCACCTGGGCCACGGTCGGATCGTCCTCAACCAGCAGTATTTTCAGTGGCCGCAGCCCGACCGCTGGCTCGGCAGCAGCAGCCCCGCCACTGCTCGAGTGCTGCCATGGCAACGGCACTTCAAGCACAAAGCGCGCGCCTTCACCCAGGCGGCTCTCCACGCGGATGCTGCCGCCCAGCGCTATCGCCAGTTCCTGGCAGATCGCCAGGCCCAGACCACTGCCGCCGTAGCGCGATGCAGTGCGGTTACCGTCAGCCTGCTCAAAACGCTGGAACAAACGGCCCTGCTGCTCGGCACTGATGCCAGGCCCGGTGTCACTGACACTCAGGCAGATACCGCCATGCCCCGGCAGCAGCTGCACACCCATCGCGACCTTGCCGCGCTCGGTGAACTTGATTGCATTGCCCAGCAGGTTCATCAGGATCTGCCGCAGGCGCATGGCATCACCCATCACCATCACCGGCGTTGCAAACGGCGCGGCAGCCTCGAACACCAGCCCGCGACGCTCGGCCATCGGTGCCATCAAGGCGCTGACTTCCTGCAGCAGGCGCCCGAGGTCGAACGGACGGTTGTCGAGTTCCAGCTTGCCTGCCTCGATACGCGCCAGATCCAGTGCGTCATTGACCAAAGCCAGCAGATGCGTGCCAGCCTGCTGGATCGCACCTGCAAAGCGTTGTTGGCGTTCATCGAGATCGGTACCCAGCAACAACTCGCTCATGCCCAATACGCCGGTCAACGGTGTGCGTACTTCGTGACCCAAGGTTGCCAGGAAGCGTGTTTTGGCCTGTGAGGCCTGTTCGGCCAATTCCTGCTTGTGCAGCGCCAACTGCCATTCATTGCGCCGCCGTTCACGCCGCTGGTAAGCAAGCACAGCCGCCGCCGCCAGCAAACCGAGCAACATCGCCCATGCCGCCAGTGCCCAGTTGCTGCGCCACCACGGTGGTGCGACCTCGATCTGCAATGTCTGCGGTGGAGTCCACGGACCGTCAGCCGCTGCGCCTTGCACCTGCATCAGGTAGCTGCCGGCAGGCAGGCGCGATACCAGGCGTTCACCATCACTGCCCAGATCCACCCAGTTCTGGTCGTAGCCTTCGATCTGGACACGAAAACGATGCCGCGCAGGATCAACATAGGACAGCAGGCGTCCGGTCACCCGTAGATCGCGGTCTTGTGGACCTAGGTGAATCAATGCTCCCTTCAGCCGCTGCTCGCGTGCAGCATCGTCGCGACGCACGCCTATCGACTCGATTACCAGCTGCGAGCCCACCGGTGCGGCGATCTTTGCATCGGGATTGAAACTGAGCAGGCCGGTGGCAGACACCGCCAATGCGCGGCCGCAGCCAGCATGCGACGGTGGCCGTGCCGTGAATTCGGTATCGGTGAGGCCGTCACCTTCCTCCAGCACCCGCACCCGTGCCGCGCCCGGCTGCCACCACAGCAGCCCACGCGTCGTGGTTGCCCACAACTGACCACTGCAGCCAACTACCAGCCCCCCGATCGCTACCGCGGGCACGCCTTCATCAGCACTCAAGCGCTGCAGCAGGGAAAACCCATTCGCGTCATGACCGTAGTGTTCCAGCGCGCCATCACGTGCCACCCAGGCGCTGCCATCGGCCAGGAACACAAGGTCATAGACCATCCCCGCCGATACACCCGGCACGGTGACGAAACGCTTGCCGTCGAAACGCTGCACACCAGCACCGCCAACCAGCCACAGGCTGCCATCGGTGCCCTGCCGCAGTTGTTCCACCAGTTTTTCCGGCAAACCGGAGGCCGTGCCCTGCGGGTAGGCCGCCAGCAGGCGACCATCGGCCGCACGGTGCTGCAAACCGTAATCGATGATGGACAGCCACATGCTGCCATCGGCCGCCAGCCGCATCAGATCGGCACGATTGGTCGGATCGTCGCCGATCCCAAAATCGATCCGGCGCACCTGGCCATCCGAGGGCCGATAGAGCGTTACTCCGCCCGCACGCCCCAACCAGATCACCCCATCGCTGCCGCGCTGCACCGACCAGATGCTGCCCTGGCCCAGTTGGGTGTCGTTGGCCAGCTGTGACAGCTTGCCCGCTGCATCCAATTGGTACAGGCCGTGGCCGCCGACCACCAGAAAACCATTGCCATCGGCGGCCGAATTGATCAGGTACAGGCTCTCCAGCGACTTGCCATCGAGCTGGTAGTGGCTGGAGAACCGTGACCAATCCGGGCGCAGATAGGCCATACCCTGGGTCAACATGGCGGTCCAGATGCCGCCTTCATGATCCTGCAGCAGATCCAGCACACCGCTGTTGGCGGTCAGGAAGCCACTGCCGCCATCACCTTCCAGCAACTGCAGATTGCGCGCATCGCCGCGGTACAGCCCGGCGGAACTGCCCATCCAATAGCGCCCATCACGGTCGTGCAGGACCATGGCTGCGCGCGCCTGCGCCGCCTGCGGCCATGGCGCGGCTGACACCGTGCCGTCGTCGAGCACCCGGTACAGACCGGCATCGGTGCCCGCCCATATGCCTCCATCACGGTCGCCACTCAGGCGGATCACATCCTTGTCTTCGAGCAGTGGCGAACGCACAGCCGCAAAGCCGGCCCCGGGCCGCCAGCGTACAAGGCCACTGGTGGTACCCACCCACATGCTGCCGTCCTTGCCGGGCAGCATGGCGTAGATGGTGTCATCCGGCAGGCTGCGCGGATCGTCGGGCTGGTGCTGGTAACGGCTGATCCGTCCATCGGCATGCATCAGGCAGATACCGCTGCCACTGGTCCCCACCCACAGGTCGCTGCCCTGCATGGCCAGCGCCCATACCTGATGTCTGCAGATCGCCTCCAGCTCGGCGAAGCGGGTGAAGCGCTGGCGGTTGGCATCCAGCATCGCCAGCCCGGCACCGTTTGCACCTACCCAGACCCGGTCCTGCGCATCGATCAGCATCGTTTCCAAGGTGTTGCCCGGCAACGAGCCCGACACCTGCGGGTCGTGTCGCCATACCCGCAACTGGGTACCGTCGTAGCGTGCAAGGCCGTCATCGGTGGCTGCCCAGACGTAGCCGTGGCGATCCTGGCCCAGCGCAAGCACGGTCCGCGACGGCAGTCCTTCGGCCACACCCAGACGCCGCATGCGCGGTGTCTCGGCCAGATCCAGCGCTGCCGCCCAGCACGGCCACAACAATAGCAGCGCAAGTACGGCCAGCGGTACACCCCGAAAAATCCTTTTCATCAACGCCCGACACTCCCCATCGCAACCCGCTTGCATCAACCGCCAACCGTCACGACTTTAGCGCCGCCCCCGGCCACGGGCAAAGTCACCGGAACCGGCTACGTAACAAACCGTTGCGCAATATGCGCACAAACCATCACCTGCATCCGCCTAGAATCCCCTATCCCGACCTGGAGCCGGACCTTGCTGCCACGCCTGCTACTGCTGATCTGCGGCCTGCTGTCCTTTGCCGCCAATGCTGCCAACGAGCGCTACCGGCTCGACCCAGTGCATACCCGGGTGCTGTTCGCCATCGAGCATGCCGGCTTTTCGCATGCGCTGGGTACGGTATCCGGCAGCGAGGGCGTACTCGACTTCGACCCGCAGGACTGGGCCAATGCCAGGCTCGACGTCGCCGTGCCGGTCACCCGCCTGGACCTGGGCGATGACAAATGGAACCAGGCCACGCTGGCGCGCAACCTGCTCGATGGCGAGCGCTTCCCGCAGGCACGCTTTGTTTCCAGCCGGGTAGAGCCGGTTGATGCCACCCACGCCCGCGTATTCGGCCAATTGACATTGCGCGGGGTCAGCCGTGAAGTCGCGCTCGACGTCACCCTCAATGCACTCAAACGCCACCCGCTGCCGCCGTTCCGGCGTACCGCCGGATTCTCGGCAACCACCACACTCAGCCGCGCCGACTTTGGCATCAGCGCCTGGCCGTCGGTGATCGGCGACAAGGTCGAGCTGCGCATCGAGGCCGAAGCCGTACGCGATGCCGCTGCCGAAGCACCGCCTGCCACCACCGAACCGACACCCACGCCGGACAGCAGCCTTCAAGACGCCGCCGACGCGGCCCTGAAATCAGCAACAGAGACGGAAAATCACCCATGAGCCTTGAAAACACCGCGCAACGCTGGGGCAGCCTCAGCAAAAGCCTGCACTGGCTGATCGCCGTGCTGATCCTGGCCCTCGGCATCGTCGGCCTGACCATGGGCGAGTTCCCGAAGACGCCGAAGTACTTCTGGATCTACACAATGCACAAGTCCATCGGCATCACCGTACTGGTGCTGGTGGTGGTTCGCCTGGCGTGGCGTCTGTATGCCGGCGCGCCGGAACCGGTGCCCGGCACCCCGAGCTGGCAGGAACGGATTGCCTCGGCCACGCATTGGCTGCTGTACGTACTGATGTTCGCCATCCCGCTGTCGGGCTGGTTGTACGACTCGGCCAGTGGCCTGCGTCCGTTCAAGCTGTTCGGGCTGGTCGAAATGCCCAAGCTGGTTGCCCCCAGCGAGCAGGCCAGCCAGTTCTCCCATGCCATCCACGAGTGGGGCTTCTGGGCGTTGATCCTGCTGGTACTGGCGCATGCCGGTGCCGCGTTCTATCACCACATTCATCTACGCGATGCCACGCTGGCACGCATGCTGCCGCAAGGCTGGCTCAACCTTCCGCAAAAGGATTCCGCATGAACATCAAGCTCAGCTCCCCCGCCGCTGTTGCCGCCGCCCTGGCCGGCATGCTCGCCGTCGCCCCGGCCATGGCCGCCGACTACCAGCAAGCGCCGGGCGCCGGCTCCATCCTGGTGTTTGCCACCAAATATGACGGTGAAGTGTTCACCGGCAGCTTCCCCGGCTTCCAGACCCAGGTCAGCTTTGACCCGGCCAATCCGGCTGCCGGCAAACTGGACGTGACCATCCCGCTGGTTGGTGCCAAGAGCGGCAATACCGATCGCGACTCCACCCTGCAGGGCGCGGATTTCTTCAACGTCGCACAGTTCGCCCAGGCCCGTTACACCGCCAATGGCTTCCGCGCCTTGGGCAACAACCAGTACGCCGCCGACGGCACGCTGGAGCTGCGCGGCGTCAGCAAGCCGGTGACGCTGACCTTCACTTGGGCAGCGGGCGCGCAGCCGGTGCTGACCGGCAAGGCCACGGTCAAGCGCCTGGACTTCGGCGTGGGCGGTGGCGATTGGGCCGACACCAAGACCATTCCGAACGAAACGGCGATCAGCACCATCGTCAAGCTAAACGCCAAGTAAAAGCTGTCCTCACCCCACCCCCCGCTCCGCGCCCCGGCCCTTGCGCTGGCACAAAGGCGTTCGATGGGCAGCGAACCGGTGGTTCGCAAGCTGCCCCTCTCACCCCGCAGGCGGGAGAGGGGCATGCAGTGCCCGGCCCACAAAAGGAAAGGCAAATAAAATGAAACCCCCACCCACCAAAGCAAAG
>NZ_JBRREG010000026.1:0-50562 GCF_056760155.1 Stenotrophomonas sp. STEN022 | reverse complement strand
CCCCCACACACCACCCCCCCCCCCCCCCCCGCCCGGGGCCCGGCGCTTCGGGGGGGGGGCGCCCGCCCCCGCCCCCGCCCCCACTACAGGTGAGGCTCAGCCGAGCATGGCTCGGCGCTGCAGAGGTGGGTTTGGGGTATGTCGACCGAAGTATGTATAATTCGTACATACTTCATTGGAGGTCCCATGGAAGCCACCGTAGCTGAACGCGGGCAGATCACCCTGCCCAAGGCCGTACGCGACGCTTTGGGCCTGACCAAGGGCACCCAGCTCAAGGTTGAGCTGGAGGGCAGTCGCATCATCCTGCGCAAGAGCGTGGATGACGCCATTTCCCGCGCCCGCGGCAAGTTCGCCCTCGACGGGTTCGAGTCGGCCGAACAGGCCGTGCGCACCGTCCGTGACGAGGCCGGCGAGGCATGATGATCGCCGTCGATTCCCCGGTCCTGATCGAGCTGCTCAGCGACGGCCCACGTGCCGACGCGGTGGAAGCCTGCCTGCGGCAGGCCTTGGTCGGCGGCCGGGTGGTCATCTGCGGTACCACGTTGGCCGAAATCTGCGCCTCGCTGCGCGGTGGTGCCGAGGTGCAGGGCGCGCTGGAAGAAATGGGTGTCCATTTCAATCCGCTGGAAGCCAAATCCGCGCTGCGTGCCGGCGAAATGCATCGCCGCCACCGGCAGCGCAGCGGCGACAACCGCCGCATCGACGATTTCATGGTGGGCGCGCATGCACTGCTGCAGTGCGATGGCCTGATCACCTGGAACGACACGTTTTATCGCGACTACTTCAAGGGCCTGAAGCTGATCGTGCCGCAAGCCTGAGAGCCCATCCATTCTTTAACCGATACACCCGGGAGTTGTCATGTTGGAAGCCTACCGCCACCACGTAGCCGAGCGCGCCGCGCTTGGCATCCCGCCGTTGCCGCTGACTGCACAGCAGACGGCCGACGTCATCGAGCTGCTGAAGAACCCGCCGGCTGGCGAAGCCGAGTTCCTGCTCGACCTGATCACCAACCGCGTGCCGGCCGGTGTCGATGACGCCGCCAAGGTCAAGGCCTCGTACCTGGCCGCCATCGCCTTCGGCAGCGAGAAGAACGCACTGATCAGCCGTGCGCGCGCCACCGAACTGCTGGGCACCATGCTCGGCGGCTACAACGTCGCGCCGTTGATCCAGTTGCTGGACGACGCCGAAGTCGGCGCCATTGCCGCTGAAGGCCTGAAGCACACCTTGCTGGTGTTTGATGCATTCCACGACGTGCAGGAAAAGGCCAAGGCCGGCAACGCCAATGCACAGGGCGTGCTGCAGAGCTGGGCCGATGCCGAGTGGTTCACCAGCAAGCCAGAAGTGCCGCAGAGCCTGACCATCACCGTGTTCAAGGTGCCGGGCGAAACCAATACCGACGACCTGTCGCCGGCTCCGGATGCCACCACCCGCCCGGACATCCCGATGCACGCCCTGGCGATGCTGAAGAACAAGCGTCCCGACGCGCCGTTCGTGCCGGAAGAAGACGGCAAGCGCGGCCCGATCCAGGAAATCCTGTCGCTGAAGGACAAGGGCCATCTGGTTGCCTACGTCGGCGACGTGGTCGGCACCGGCTCCAGCCGCAAGTCCGCCACCAACTCGGTGCTGTGGTTCACCGGTGAAGACATTCCCTTCATCCCGAACAAGCGCTTCGGCGGCGTCTGCCTGGGTTCGAAGATCGCGCCGATCTTCTACAACACCATGGAAGACGCCGGCGCACTGCCGATCGAACTGGACGTGTCGAAGATGGAGCACGGCGATGTTGTCGAGCTGCGTCCGTACGACGGCAAGGCACTGAAGAACGGCGAAGTCATCGCCGAATTCCAGGTCAAGAGCGACGTGCTGTTCGACGAAGTGCGCGCCGGCGGCCGCATTCCGCTGATCATCGGCCGTGGCCTGACCCCCAAGGCGCGTGAAGCGCTGGGCCTGCCGGTCACCGACCTGTTCCGTCTGCCGGTGCAGCCGGCCGACACCGGCAAGGGCTACTCGCTGGCACAGAAGATGGTTGGCCGCGCCTGTGGCCTGCCGGAAGGCAAGGGTATGCGCCCGGGCACCTACTGCGAACCGAAGATGACCTCGGTGGGCTCGCAGGACACCACCGGTCCGATGACCCGTGACGAGCTTAAGGACCTGGCCTGCCTGGGTTTCTCGGCCGACCTGGTGATGCAGTCGTTCTGCCACACCGCGGCTTACCCGAAGCCGGTGGACGTCAAGACCCACCACACCCTGCCGGAGTTCATCTCCACTCGTGGCGGCGTCTCGCTGCGTCCCGGCGACGGCGTGATCCACAGCTGGCTCAACCGCATGCTGCTGCCGGACACCGTCGGTACCGGTGGTGACTCGCACACCCGTTTCCCGGTCGGCATCTCGTTCCCGGCCGGTTCGGGTCTGGTTGCCTTCGCCGCTGCCACCGGCGTCATGCCGCTGGACATGCCGGAGTCGGTGCTGGTGCGCTTCAAGGGCAAGATGCAGCCGGGCGTGACACTGCGTGACCTGGTCAACGCGATCCCGCTGTACGCGATCAAGGCCGGTCTGCTGACCGTGGCCAAGGCTGGCAAGAAAAACATCTTCTCCGGCCGCATCCTTGAAATCGAAGGTCTGCCGGACCTGAAGGTCGAGCAGGCGTTCGAACTGTCCGATGCCTCGGCTGAGCGTTCGGCCGCTGGTTGCTCGGTGCACCTGAACAAGGAGCCGATCATCGAGTACCTGACCAGCAACATCACCCTGCTGAAGTGGATGATTGCCGAAGGTTACCAGGACGCCCGTTCGCTGGCCCGCCGCATCGAGAAGATGGAAGCATGGCTGGCCAACCCGGAACTGCTGCAGGGTGATGCCGACGCCGAATACGCCGCCGTCATTGAAATCGACCTGGCCGACATCCACGAGCCGATCGTGGCCTGCCCGAACGACCCGGACGACGTGAAGACCCTGTCGGAAGTGGCTGGCGCCAAGATCGACGAAGTATTCATCGGTTCGTGCATGACCAACATCGGTCACTTCCGTGCCGCTGCCAAGCTGCTGGAAGGCAAGCGCGACATCCCGACCCGTCTGTGGGTTGCACCGCCGACCAAGATGGATGCTTCCGAGCTGACCAAGGAAGGCGTGTACGGCACCTTCGGTTCCGCCGGCGCGCGCATGGAAATGCCGGGCTGCTCGCTGTGCATGGGCAACCAGGCACAGATCCGCGAAGGCTCCACCGCGATGTCGACCTCGACCCGCAACTTCCCGAACCGCCTGGGCCGCAACACCAACGTGTACCTGGGTTCGGCCGAACTGGCCGCAATCTGCTCGCGTCTGGGTCGCATCCCGACCAAGGAAGAGTACATGGCCGACGTTGGCGTGCTGGATGCAGCTGGCAGCGAGATCTACCGCTACATGAACTTCGACCAGATCAGCGATTACAAGGACGTGGCCGATTCGGTCAACGCCTGAGTTGTAGTTGAGCAGTAAAGGTTGAACGAAAAACCCCGGCGCAAGCCGGGGTTTTTTGTTGCCAGAGAACACCAGCGTTTGTTGTTGTGGGAGCGGTGTAAGCCGCGAAGGTGGTGGATTCGCAGATTGCGGAGTGCGCGGTCATTAATTTCACCCAGCTTCGGGGCTTACGCCACTCCTACAAAAGCAAAGCGGTCCAAAAACTTGCGTGGCCCGGGGAAGCACAGCGCGGCTGGGAGGTACCGTTCTTGGCGGGAAGTACCTGGGGAGCCCCAGTCGCGCTGTGCTTGCCGGGACCACGCAAGGTGGTGCCCTCCTGCGGCGATCACCGTTCGCGGAATGCTTCGCGTGTCTTCAATACCGGCTTGAGCAGATACTCCAGCACGGTCTTCTCGCCGGTACGGATCTCCATCGAGGCGATCATGCCCGGGATGATCGGCAGCTCCTTGCCGCCAGCTTCCAGTGCGCTCTTGTCGGTCAGCACGGTTACTCGGTAGTAGGTGCTGTCCGGGCGGCCGGCTGCGCCTTTCTCTTCGTCCTTCAAGGTGTCTGGGCTGATCAACTCAACGGTTCCGCTCAGGCCGCCATAGATGCCGTAGTCATAGGCGGTGATCTTCACGGTTGCCGGCAAGCCGGGTCGCAGGAAGGCCACATCGGACGGACGGATCTTACCTTCCACCAACAGCTGCTCTTCGAGCGGAACGATTTCCAGAATATGCTCGCCGGGTTGGATCACACCGCCAGCGGTGTTGACCCGCACGTTCTTCACCGTGCCGCGCACCGGTGCGGTGATGGTGGTGCGCTCAACCACGTCGGCGCGGCCGACCAGGTTCTCGCTGGTCTGTGACAGCTCCATTTCCAGCTTTACCAACTCGGAGTTGGCGTCCGAGCGGTAGCGGTTGCGACGCTCAACAATCTGTGAGCGAATGTCGTTGGCCTGCCGGCGCATGCGTAGCAGTTCCACGTCAGACAGCAGCCCCTTGGCTGCCAGCGGTTGGGCGAGGCCGATCTCGCGCATCGACAGAGCGTAGCTCTGCTCGAGCGAGGCGACACCCTCTTCCAACGCGCGACGGCGAGCGTTGAAGGCACGGGTCTCGCTGGCGACTTCGGTTTCAAACTCCCGCACCTGCGCATCGAACACCAGTGCTTCGCCATAGGCTTCGGCGCGCAGGCGGGCAATGGTGGCCTTGAGCGAAATGACCTTGCTCAGGGCCTCGCGGTAGCTGGCGTTGGCGCGGGTGGGGTCGATCTTCAGTAGTACCTGGCCACGCTCGACCACATCGCCTTCTTGCGCTGACATCTCTGCGAGGATGCCGCCTTCCAGGCTCTGGATGATCTGCTCACGGCTCTTGGAGATGATCCTGGCTTCGCCCTTGGTGATTTCCTCAACGCGGGCGAAATGTGCCCAAGTGACGCCGACCAGTATGACCAGCAGCACCATATAGGTGACGACGAGCGAGCCCGGCGTGGTTTGGGAGAGCAGTGATTCGGAGACATCGTCCATGAAGGCTGCGTCTGCAGCGCTGATCGATAGGGCTTGCTTCTTCTGTTTCTTCCAGAGGTTCATCACTGCACCTCCTGGTGCTGCGGTTTGCGACGATGCACGCGTGTGGGCGCTACCGCAACTGCGGCAGTGGGAGCCACAGCAGAACTTGCTGGCGTGGTAGAGGGTGTTCGCATGGCATCCGGCGCTGGCACCTCGCCGTAGGCATTTGCGCGCAGGGCGGTGAGCACGTTCGCCTTGGGGCCGTCGGCGACTACGCGACCGTTGTCCATCACGATCACTCGCTCCACCAGGGCGAGTAGCGAGGGCCGATGGGTAACCACCACCAGCGTCTGCGCCTTGGTCGCACGATGCAGGTGCTCCAGGAAGTGGGCTTCGGTCTGTGCGTCCATGGCGCTGGTGGGCTCATCCATCAGCAACAGGCGCGGACGGGCGAGTAGGGAGCGGGCCAGTGAGATCAGTTGGCGTTGGCCGCCGGATACACCGTCGCCATTTTCACCGATGGGCAGGTTCACACCGCGCGGATGTGAGGCGGCAAACTGGTCAAGACCAGTGAGCCGCAGTATGCGCACGAACTCTTCAACGCTGGCATCCGGGCAGCCCAGCATTACGTTCTCGCGCAAGGTGCCATGGAACAGGCGCGCTTCCTGGTTGACGAAGCCAACCGCCTTGCGCCAATCGGCCGGATCAATCTGGTTGACATCCAGTCCGTCGGTGAACATCTGTCCTTCGGTCGGCGAGTACAGGCGTGACATCACCCGCAGCAAGGTCGACTTTCCGCTGCCTATGCGGCCGAGGATGGCAACACGCTCACCTGGGGCGATGGACAGGTTGATATCGGTCAGCACCGGCGGGTTGGGCTGCATTGGTGGGGCCGGATAGGCGAAACCGATGTTCCTCAATGCGATCTGTCCGCTCAGGTTTGGCGTTGGCAGATAGTCCTGGGCGGGGTCGCGGTCCTGCGGCATCTCCATCAGCTTGTTCAGGGATTCCAGCGCGGCCTTGGCCTGCTGGAAGCGAACGGCGAGACCGATCACCTGGCCCAGTGGTGCGGTAGCGCGGCCAGCCAACATCACGGTGCCAATCAACGCACCCATGCTGAGGGTGCCGGCCGTGATCAGATAGACGCCGGTGATGACCAGCACCACTGTCTGCAGCTGCTGCAGCAAGGTGACAGTGCCAGTGGCGATGCTGGACAGGCGCCGCGACTTCATCGAGGTTGCCGATTGCAGTGCGCTGAAATGTTGCCAGCGGCGCTGCATATTGGCGGTGCCGCCCGTGGATTTGAGCGTCTCCATGCCTTCAATGGATTCGATCAGCACGCCTTGCTTGAGCGAGGACTCGCGCAGGTTTTCCTTCATGACCCGTGCCAGCGGCCATTGAATGCTGACCGAAATGATGACGATCAGTGGCAGGATCATCAGCGGAATCCAGCCCAGCGGACCACCAATGGCAAAAATAACGCCGACGAACATCAGCACGAATGGCAGGTCCGAGATTGCTGCCAGCGTTGCCGATGTAGCAAAGTCGCGTACCGACTCGAATTCCCGCAATTGATTGGCGAAGCTGCCGGATGAAGCAGGCTTGTGCTCCATCTTCACCGACAGCGCCTGACGGAACAGCATGGTGCCAAGAACCAGATCAGCCTTCTTGGCGGCGACATCCAATAGGTGGGCGCGCACAAAGCGGATGACAGCTTCAAATACCATCGCGATGATCACGCCGATTCCCAATGACCACAGCGTGACAAACGCCTGGTTGGGCACCACGCGGTCGTAGACGTTCATGGTGAAGAAGATGCTTGCCAGTGCCAATACGTTGGCAAGCACCGCGGCGATGGCCGCGCTGCGGTAGTAGCGACGGTAGCGCCACAAGGTGCTGAACAGCCAGTGGCCCTTGGCTTCCGGCAGTGCGTCGCCGGCACGATTGTCCACATGGGCGCGGGGTTTGACCAGAATGGCGTGACCGGAATACATCGCATCCAGGTCTTCGAGCGACAGATCAACAGGCTCCGCGGACACCTCAGGCAGGATAACCGTGTAGCGCTGCTGCCGCTTGTTTTCCTCATCGCGGATTTCCCTGCGTTCCAGCAGCACGCAGCCGCCTTGCTGCTTGCGTAGCAGAATGATCGGCATTACCTGCGCCGGGAGCTGCGCCAGAACGCGTCTCACCACGCCACCGGTAAGACCGGCATTGCTGAGCGCCTGCAATGCCAATGAAGGTGACAGCGTGCCGTTCCACGGCAAACCGGCAATCAGTGCGGCGGCGCTGCGGCTCATGTCGTAGTGATTGCACGTCCAGGAAACACTTTGCAGCAGTGTGTCCTCGATGCTGGTCTGGTTGAGCGTCATCGCTGCAGCTTCGTCAGCAGGCGCGCTTGGATTGGTCATTGCAGATCCAGATGGAGCCGCCCGCGAAGGCGAGTGGGTTTTTATCCGGGAGTGCAAGGCACCAACTGCTCCCGACGAGGAGCAGAAGTCTGGGGTCGATCGAAGTAATGGCGAATAGGATTGATCCCAATTGCTCGGTCTATGTTTTGTATTGGCTGCACGTCTGGTTTCCAGTTGCCGCGTAGCGCGGATATGGCCGCAATGCTGCGTAAGGTTTACGCCAGGATTTGAATCTATGGGTCATGGACATTCGGGCGCTACGTGTAGAACAGCACGGTGAAACCGAGGCGCGTAGAAAGATGAGTTCAACGTTGGATGGGTTCGCGTTGATGCGTTTCGTCACAACTGCAAGTGCGGTGGATGTCGCGCTGTCTTGATTCCGATCTTCAGGACTATCCCTATAGGGGGGCTTGGTCCTCTTGCCTATTGTCGTAGCGGAAGACGGAAGCTGTCGTTGCAGCAGTGTGTGGAGTATCTGCGCCTGCCTCCTGGGCAATGGGAGGCCCAATTGAGTGCGAGTAGGGCACTAGTTCAATTCTGTTTCTGTGTTGAAACCGAAGATGGATCAGGTCATCAAAAAAGTTCACGGGTCACAGTTGGTTGTCAGCATCAAGGTGGCTTCGTGATGTCTCTACATAAGCGATAAAACGGGTGAATGGAAATGACGGCGATGATAACGATGATTGGTGGTGACTCTGTGATCGGCTCGCAGCGGCTTGAAGCTGCAGGGAGTGGCAGTGCGGTGCATTTCAGCGCGGCGGAGGGCGCGTGCTACGTGCTCGGGGAAATTGGTGGTGGAGCCGCCGCAGGAGATATCACTGCCAGACGCGTTGGCGGCAGTCTGGTTCTGCAGCAGGCTATGGATGGATCTGCGCCGGTATCACTGGCAATTCAGAATTTCTACGACTACGCGGGGAGATTGCTTGGCCTGAGTCTCGATGGCGGGTATCTCGACTATCAGGCCATTACCGAGACGGGTATTGTCAGTGTCGCGGAGATGGGGGATGGTGTTTCTTCGGAAATTTCACTCTTCGCTGTGAGTCCGGCCGGAGAGCTGGCCGAAGTGGAATACGCTGAAGCCGGAGTTGCGGCATTCAATGACGCATCGTCGGTTGTGGCCGCAGCGGCCGGTGACTTTCCCTTGGGAAGTACGTGGGATGATGGAGATGGCCGCGAGTTTGGGCCTTCGCTGCCTGCGCGCAGCCTTGCGGCAGCGGATGACGTGCTTGTTGGTTCTCTTTTTGGGGGTGTGCCAACCGCCGGTTCATCCTCCTTGGATGATGACGTGATTGGCTTCAGCAAGTCTGGAGAAACGGCTTCCGTTCCCGTTGTAAAGGACGATGCGCAAGCTGTGCACGTTCTACCCAAAGGGTTGTTGGTGGACGACAGCGCGCCAATGGGCTTTGCCGCCGCGGGGCGCTCTGTCGGCGAAGCGCCAATCATCGGCGCCATCCTGGATAGCGAGGGCATGATTCAAGGCGTGGTAGAGAATGGTGGACATACCGATGACGGCAGGCCACAGATCGTGGGCAAGGCCGAGCCTGGCGTGCTGGTACACATCTACCGCGGTGTGGAGCTGATCGGTCAAGTCGTCGCCGGTTCGAGCGGAGATTGGTCGTTCTCGCCGAAGCTGCCGCTCTTCGATGGCCGGCATGCGTTCAGTATCATCCATGAGTACCCGGATGGCGACGTCAGCGACTTCTCGGCTCCGTATGTGATAGTCGTGGATCGAGCTGTCCCCGATGCACCCGTCATCACCCGCATGCAGGATGATCAGGGCCGCATTACCGGGGCCATCGCTGCGGGCACGATCACCGATGATGATCGTCCCACCATCGATGGCACCGCCGAAGCGAACGCCACGGTGATTGTCTATGACAAGGACAAGGAAATAGGTCGCACGCTGGTCGGCGCAGACGGCAAGTGGAGCTTTACGCCGGAGCCCGGGTTGGCTGATGGGTTGCACATTCTGAGCTACGCCGCTGTAGACCGCGCCGGTAACGGCAGCGAGCGTACCGCCGTTTCCGAGTTCGTTGTTGATACCCGTCCCGAGAAGATCAACATCTACTACGCAGAGGATGACGTAGGTAGCTTGATCGACGAGATATTCAGTGGTGGCACAACCGATGACAGCATGCCAACGTTGTTTGGTACGGCCACCGCCGGCGGCGTTGTGAAAATTTACGAAGGCAGCATGCTGTTGGGGCAGACCACGGCCGACGTCGATGGAACCTGGCAGTTCACGCCGGATGTTGCACTGAGTGAAGGCGTGCATAGCTTCCATGCAACAGTGACGCTGGTCGCCAAGGGTGAAAGCGAACGTAGCAAGCCGTTCAATTTGACCGTGGATGTGACCGCGCCTGGAAATCCCAGCATCGAGCAAGCGCTGGATGACGTGGGTGTACTGCAGGGCGTATTGGAGAATCGTGCAATCACCGATGACAACAAACCGACCTTGCTCGGCAGGGCTGAAGCCGGCAGCATCGTGCATATCCATAGTGGCGGCATGCGATTGGGAAGCGTGGTTGCTGACGCCAGCGGAAAGTGGACATACACACCGGAGGCTGCGCTTGTTGATGGAAAATATGGGTTTAGCGTTGCTTCCCAGGATGCGGCAGGCAATCTAAGTGGCTTTTCGGAGGTGTTCGAGATCGTTGTTGAAACCGTTCCGGGGAAGAAGCCGACCATTGACCGTGTTTACGACGATGCCGGTAGCAAGACCGGAGACCTGACGATGGGGGAGGCGACCGATGACTGCCGGCCAGACGTCAGTGGCACGGCGGAGGCTGGTAGCACTGTCATCATCAGGGATCACGGATTCGAGATCGGCCGCGTCCTGGCGGATGAAGATGGCATATGGATGTTCACGCCGCAGCTGAACCTGGCAGAAGGCGCGCACCGGCTCACTGCGGAATCGATGGATGTCGCGGGCAACATCAGCATGCCATCGGATCGATTCGACTTCGTGGTGGTGCAGGACGGCGATGACCATCCGCGTGCAGTGGGCCTTGGGGGGAGGACGGTGAACACGATCGTCGTGGTCGACGATTCGGGAAGCATGGCTGGGGCGCCAATACGGTCCGTGCAGGCAACATTGAAATTGTTGGCTGCCGAGTATCTTGTTTCTGCGGGCGGCCAAGCTGTTACGTTGACGTTGCTGAGCATGAACAAAAACACCCCGTTGAAATACACCTTCAGTAGCGACGCAGATGCTGACTATGCGAGCTTCATCGCGGCAGTGGACGCGCTGTCTGCCGATGGTGGGCCGAGTTACGAAAGTGCAATTCAGGCGGCAGCAACCAGCATCAAAGCAGGGCATCGAGTGGGAGATGGTCCGAGTGAGGTGTTCATCCTCGGCGATGCGGAAAACAAACTTTTGCGGGCGACTGCGGAAATGTGGCAGGCAATGCTGCTCAATCCAACGGGTAGCGCAGTCCTGGACACCCCCGTCGTGTCCACGCCGATCTGTGTGATGCCGTTCAGTAAGGACTACGGGTACTCGTTCCATTGGCTGGCCACAGGAGGGAAAGCCATCGAGCTTCCCTCGCCAGCAGTATTGCCCGATGTGCTGCTTGAGTCGGTGATCGGCGACAGTGTCACTGGCAACCTGCTGGACAACGATGCCAAGCTGACGAGAGATGGAAATGAGTATCTGACCCAGATCAGTCTTGACGGAGGTCTGTTCCGCATTGCAGCCAACAACTCGCTGGTCATGACGAATGTCGGTGCCAACGTGAAGGGTGTCTATGAGCCGGCGACTGGCCTGCTCAGCATCACGACGGAAAACGGCACGCTGCAGGTCTATATGCATGGGGCCGGCAGCCACGAAGCAGGCGACTACACGTATCAATCAAATTTCATTCAGCTATACCATGGCGAAAGCCCAAAGGAAGAGATCTTTGGCTACATGGCGCTTGACGTCAGTGGTGTTTCGCAGGCTGCCAACTTGCACATCGCTCTTTCGCAGTCCCACGTACGTGATCTGCTGAAGATCGATGCGTTGGGCAAGGACACTGGCGTTCAGGGGGATCTCCTGACTACCGATGGTAGTGCAGGGCGGGAAGTATCGGGAACCCTGTCAAAGCATCTGGCAAAGGGCCTGAAAGTTCAGGTATCAGTGGATGGCGGTAGCATCTGGCAGGACGCGGTTACGCACGGCAGGAACTGGACCTTCATCGACATGTCGGCACATTCGAGCAGCTGGAACATACAGGTGCGCATAAGTGATGGAACCAACCACGGCACCCAGGTGCTGGCACAGGATGTGACCCTGGCTCAAGCTTTGGCAGCCCCAATCATCACCAGCATTCCCGAGGCTGAGAACATCTACACCTCGGTGTTGGCGAAGGATGGCTCGGAGATGACTGTGGCGCTGGCCGCTACTGGCGCCAAGGCGGGCGACAAAGTGCACATTCAGTGGGGAACCGGCACTTACGATCAGGTTCTGACCGCGCTTAACATCAGTATTGGTTTCGTCACACTCAATGTACCGGCGGCGGTTACGCACTCTACGGCGAGCTACGACTACGATTTCAAGGTAACCGCGCAGATCATTGGGAAGGATGGTTCCATTGGCGCGCTGTCGGCACCATACAACGTCACCGGATCGTATGCCCGTGCACTGATAAGTGATGCGCTGCAGCAAGCGCCGCTGGAAGATGTCTACACTGGCAACGGCTTCACGGTGACCACAACCGGTAGCTTGGTCAAGACCGCTGCTACCACCAGTAGTTTGGCGGGTTTGACTTTGAGTGATGCCCAGCAGGCAAATGCAACGTTCACACTGAGCAAACCAGCTGATCAGATTACGCTGCGGCTGAGTGGTGCTGACAACGCCATGGGAGCGCAGATTCGAGTGTTCGACGTGAACGGGAATCTTCTTCACCAGCAGACTGTGTTTGGTGATGCAACTGCACGGCATGTGGCAACCTTCAGTTGGAGCAAGACAGGCTTGGCGGATATCGGATCATTCACCGTGATCGCGATGAGCGCAAATGTGACCTTGGATTTGTTCAGTCAATACGTGGTGACACATACGGCGGACGAGCGCGACCATAATCTGATCGATTTCCTGGCAGAGACGTTCTATGGTTCGGTGGCGAACGACGTTGTGTCGATGTCGCAGCATGCGCATACCTACTTTGGACAGGCTACTGCAGCGGTTCACGGTGGTGATGGAACTGACACGTTGAAGATCGTTGGTGCCAGCCATGTACTTGACCTGACCGCGGCGGGTAGCAAGATCAGTTCGATGGAAATCATTGATCTGACAGGAGCCGGAAACAATACACTGACGCTGAATCTGTCCGATGTTCTACGAAATGGTGGCACGAACATCTTCCATGCCGGCGACACGGCTCGCGTGCAGATGATGGTCAAGGGCAATGCGGGCGACAAGGTAAATCTGAGTGACCTTCTCATCGGAAACGTCGATCACGGAGATTGGGTGAAGAAGGCTGCGATGGTGATCGAGGGGGTCACGTATGAATCCTTCCAACATTCATCCCTGGCTGCGGAATTGCTGGTTCAGCAAGGTGTGAATGTGGTGGTGACGAACTCCGCGTTGGTGCCTGCTGTAGAGCTGTCTGTTGTACCCGCTCTCGATGCAGTAGCGGAGGTCCTGGTGGCAGCCGAGGATGAGTTCTTCGCTTCGCCAACTCTGGTGTTTGACCGGGGCGACATCGTTGTGAATGTTGTCGGCATCAATCCTGCGCAGGGCTTTTGGCTGGATACGCAGGACTACAGACTGGAGGCCTACTGATGAAGAAAGGCAGCGGCGGCTCATCGCCGCTGCCTCGTGTTCCGCCTGGCGCACTCTGCCCAGTCGGGCTGCATTTCGCCGTTGATACGGTGCCGGTAGTTGTTGACGGCGACAGCACACGACTGAGATCACGCATCGTCTACATCGGCAGATTGCCTCCCGGTAGACAGGTAGGGCAGGTGTTGCCAGTCATGTTGATCCATCTGGGACTGTCGGTGATCGGGCTGCGTTCTACAACCAACAGTGCCCGCATCGGCTGTCCGGATCAGGTCGATGCTTTAATAACGACAGTTCTGTAACCGGGCTACGCCGTAGCGCGCCGGCAAGCAGGAGTCTCGCGGGTTTTCAGAATATTCTTCAACAGTCGCAGGGGGGCTTTGCTTGCCCCGCCTACGGGTCGAACGGTCGCTGCACTGCCTTTCTTGGTTTCTCGATCAAATGCCGTGTCAGGCAAGCGTGGAAAAGCGCAGGGCTGCCTTCGCGGGTATCAAATGTGAAACCATTTTGCTTCCAACTCTCAGTTGGAACGCAGCATATGTCGTCATGTATGGGATGCGCAGCTAGAGTTTATCGGGCGGCTGGTTGCTGCCAGCTTGCATTGGTGTCAAATATGGAACTGTTGCTGCTTTGTGTCACGACGAATATGTTGGGTGTCGCCAAGTATATTTAAGTCGGGCGGGGCGCAAGGAGTGGCTATCTGTTTGGTTGAGTGATGTTGGGGGGGGGCGCCCAAATGCTGTGTCTATCGGGCAGCGGCGCAGTTGGAGTTAGGTCGTAGTGCGTTGAATTTGCGGAACATATCGACGGTGGTGAGGCGCGGCTGCAAGACCGTTTTGTTATTGTGCTGAACAAGCCCTGCGCAAGATACTATCGCTGGAAATCGCGTTGGTCATTTGCGTGATTGCGGATATTTCGTGTTTCAAATATGAAAGTTGAAGTTTATTTATTCTGCTTTTTTATATTAGCCGATTTGGTTTGAGACCCGTCCTATTTAAGGGCGAAATCGCGAAGGCAATAATCCCTGCATTGATGAATCTGATCTTGGACGGTCGGTTCAAATTATATGGCGCCTGTTATATGGGCTCCGCCAATCAAGTCATGATCATTCAGGTGATTCAGCGATGAACGTCAGTATTTCCGTAGTCAACGATAGAGCCATTGTCCTGTATAAGTCGCTGGCCGATGCCAAGGGCGGCAAGTCTGTTCGCGTCAAGGCAGTCAAAGGTGGGCAGTACCTGCTTGCCGAGAACGACGATGGCATGGGTCCGGAGAATATTACCGTCAAGCGCGTAGGCAAGAATCTGCATGTTGCACTTGAGGGCTCCGATCTGGATCAGCCAGAGCTGGTTATTGAGAACTTCGTTGGCTCTGAGAGCCAACTGGTCGGCCTGGGTGAAGATGGTCTCTACCACGAGTACGTAGCCGCCGATGGCGATACCGACAGCGCCGCCGCATTCCTGATGGAAGGTATGTCCTCGCCGTTGGCGTTGGGGTCCCCACAGCTTGCTGGCTTCGGCGACGGCTTGGTCTTCGCAGGCGCTGGCTTGTTGCCGTGGGTGCTGGCTGGGGTTGCCGGGCTGGCCGGCGGTGCGATAGTCGAGCACCACAAGGAGGGAGGCAAAAAGCCAAAAGACACTATCGCGCCAGAGAACAAGGGCATCGGTTCGATAGTTGATGACAAGGGTCCACTAAAGGGCAGCATCAATCCAGGTGATGTGACGGACGATAACCGTCCTACGCTGGGTGGCTCGGGGCAGGAGCCTGGTGACAAGGTCATCGTGATTGATAACGGCAAAGTCATTGGTGAAGCCATCGTCGATGGAGATGGCAACTGGACGTTCACCCCGGATGCGGATCTGGGCGATGGCGAGCATTCGCTGGAGATCGTGGTCAAGGACCCGTCCGGCAACAGCTCGGATCCGTCTGACGAAATCGTGATCATCATCGACACCACCGCGCCGACCAAGCCGGGCGTGGAGAGCATCATTGACGATCAAGGGGCTGTCACCGGCCCCGTCGAGAACGGTGGTGTTACCGACGATACCCAGCCAACGCTGTCGGGCAAGGGCGACGCAGGTGATGCTGTCACCATCATCGACAACGGCAACGTCATTGGTGAAGTGGAAGTTGACGAAGACGGCACCTGGACCTTCACCCCGGGAGAACCCTTGAGCGAAGGCGAGCATTCCTTCGAAGTGGTGGTCACCGATCCGGCCGGCAACAGCAGCGGTCCGTCCGATGAGTTCGTTATCACCGTTGACACCACGCCGCCGGCCAATCCTGGTATCGAGAGCGTTGTTGACGATCACGGCGCTGTCACCGGTCCTGTCGCCAACGGTGGTGTTACCGACGATACCCAGCCAACGCTGTCGGGCAAGGGCGACGCCGGCGACACCGTCACCATCATCGACAATGGCGAGGTCATCGGCGAAGTGCAGGTGGGCGATACCGGTACCTGGGCTTTTACGCCGGAAGAGGCACTTGGCGAAGGCGAGCACGTCTTTGAAGTCGTGGTCACTGACCAGGCCGGCAACAGTTCCGAGCCGTCGGACGAGTACGTGGTCAACGTCGATAGCCGGTTACCGGACAAGCCCGTCATCGAGACGGTATACGACGATCACGGCAGCCAGACAGGTTTCCTGGGCTCGGGTGACGCAACTGACGATGCCAAGCCGACCATCGAGGGCAGCGCTCAGGCAAACACCATCGTCATCATCAGGAACGACGGCGTTGAGATAGGTCGCGTACCGGTAGGCGTGGATGGCCGTTGGGTGTTCGAGCCCTCACTGCCACTGGCGTTGGGTACGTACAAACTGACAGCTGTAGCTGTAAACCAGGCTGGCACGTCCAGCGCGCCTTCGGATCGCTTCGACCTGGTACTCGTCCACCCGGGGGCGCCCGCAGCCCCTGCGATCACTTCGGTTGTCGACGACGTCGGCAACACTACCGGCTATATCCAGAAGAACGGAGTAACCGATGATGCACGCCCGACCATCAACGGCACCGCGCAGGCGGGCATGACCGTTTCGGTCTATGTCGACGGTGTGCTGTCCGGCACTGTCATGGCCGCGGCCAATGGTGAGTGGAGTTACACACCTGCCGACAATCTCGCTGATGGCCCACACAACCTATCCGCGACGGCTACCAATGCCGTGGGAAACATCAGTCCGGAGACCGGCAGGTATCCGATCAACGTGGATACCAAGGCCCCGGACAAGCCGAGTACCGGCGACGCAATGTTGCTGGACGACGAGGGCGCGATCGTCGGTGATATCACCGACGGTATGATGACCGACGACGCTACCCCGACCTTCATGGGCAGGGGCGAGCCCAATGGCCGTGTGATCATCTACAACAACGGCGAGCAGATCGGGGAAGTGTCGAGTGACGCGAATGGTGGCTGGACCTTCACACCGTCGCCTGCGCTGGAAGATGGTGAATACAGCTTCAGCTATAGAGTGGTGGATCAAGCGGGCAATATCAGCCCGGAGTCGGATGCGATCACCTTCCTAGTCAACACCGAAGGCGTGCTGGTCAGCATTGACGGTGCAACTGACGATGCAGGCACCGTAACCGGTGAAATTGGCAAGAATGGCGTGACTGACGACACCAGCCCGACCCTGCATGGCAAGGGCAGCATCGGGGGCACGATCAAGGTTTATGAAGCTGGTGCGTTGCTGGGTGAGACTGTGGTCGACGCTGATGGACGATGGAGTCTGACCCCATCGGTTCCAATGAATGAAGGCCCGCACAGCTTGACCGCAACGATCACCACCGGCGTCGATGGTGAGAGTGCACATGTTGGTCCGTTTGATTTCGTCATCGACCTGAGCGCACCGAACAAGCCGCGTATCGACAGCATTACCGATGACGTCGGCAGCATCCAGGGCAAGCTGGTCGATGGCCAGCATACCGATGACACCACCCCAACGCTTGCAGGCAAGGCCGAGCCGGGAAGCTCTGTGCGCATCCATGACAACGGCAGCCTGCTGGGCTTTGCCGTGGCTGATGGAAATGGCAGCTGGAGCTTCACTCCGACCACCCCGCTGAGCAACGGTGTGCATGAGTTCGATGTGATTGCCGTGGACAAGGCAGGAAATGCGAGCGAGCCGTCGGAGACGTTCAGCATCAACGTCGACACCGTAATTCCCAACAAACCACTGATCCTGTCCGTGTATGACGATCAGGGTGATGTGACCGGCAATCTATCGCCCGGCGCTGCCACGGATGACAGCAAGCCGCTGATGGCGGGTTCCGCTGAGGCAAACACCACGGTCGTCATCAAGGACAAGGGCGTGGAGATCGGACGTGCCCCGGTCGGTAGCGATGGCAAGTGGAGCTTTGAGCCGACCAAGCCGTTGTCCATCGGCAAGCACGGGTTTACGGTTGAGGCGGTGGACAAGGCGGGAAATACCTCGTTGCCGTCCGATCGCTTTAATCTGGAGGTGGTCACGGATGTGGCTCCCTCGGTACCCGCGATCATCTCAGTCGTCGACGACGTCGGAGATATCACCGGAAACATTCAAAAGAATGCTGTCACCGATGACGCGCGCCCAACCATCAACGGTACCGCTCAGGCTGGCACGACTGTGTCGATCTACATTGATGGTGTGCTGTCCGGCACCGCCGAGGTAACTGCAAATGACGAGTGGAGCTACACCCCCTCCGCCAACCTGATTGACGGTCTGCACAACATCACCGCCAAGGCTATCAATGGCGTTGGCAATGTCAGTCCAGAGACTGGACAGTATCCGATCAACGTGGACACCAGACCTGCAGACAAGCCGAGTGCAGACGATGCGGTGTTGCTTGACGATGCAGGGAGCGTAACTGGCCCGATCCTGGATGGCACAGTGACCGATGACGCCACCCCGACCTTCGAGGGCAAGGGTGAACCGAATGGTAGCGTGATCATCTATGACAACGGCAAGGAGATTGGTCGCGTTCCGAGCGACGCCAATGGAGTTTGGAACTTCACTCCGTCACCGGCTCTGGGCGACGGCAGCCACAGTCTCAGCTACGAAGTAGTGGACCAGGCCGGCAACGTGAGTCCGAAGTCGGACCCGATCAACTTTGTGGTCGACACCACAGGCGTCAAGGTCAGTATCGACGGCGCACTCGACAATGTGGGGACTATTACTGGCGAAATCGGCAAGAACGGCGTAACTGACGACGTTACTCCGACCTTGCATGGAAAGGGCACTATCGGCGGTATGGTCAAGGTCTACGAAGGCAGCGCGCTGCTGGGTGAGGCTGTGGTCGATGCTGAAGGCAAGTGGAGCCTCACTCCTGTCGTACCGCTGAGTGAAGGTCTGCACAGCCTGACAGCGACGGTCACCACCGCTGCAAATGGTGAGAGCGAGCGCGTTGGTCCATTTGAGTTGACCGTCGACCTGACCCCGCCGAATGTTCCCGCGATTGAAGAGATCAACGACGATGTCGGAGCTTCGCAGGGCGCGTTGGGTCAGGGGCAGCATACGGACGACGCCACGCCGACGCTGTCTGGCAAGGCAGATGCAGGCACCACGGTAAGCATCTATGACAAGGGTAGCCTGCTGGGGAGTGTTGTGGCCGACCCCAGTGGCAACTGGAGCTTCACCCCGAGCCCGCCGTTGCTCAATGGCGCGCACGACTTCACGGTAACGGCACAGGACAAGGCAGGTAACGAGAGCGAGGCGTCGCCTGTGTTTGGGATTGTGATCGACACGCTCCCGCCGGATGCGCCGGTCATCGAGGTAGTGTACGACGACAAGGGCTCCAAGACCGGCAATCTGAACCAGGGCGAGACGACTGATGACGCCATTCCGACCGTCAGCGGGAAGGCCGAAGCGAACAGCACTGTGGTCATCAAGGATCACGGAACCGAAATTGGTCGTGTCGTCGCAGATTCGGATGGAAAATGGGTCTTCGAGCCGGCTGAGGCACTGGCAGCTGGAGAGCACAAGTTGATAGCTGAAGCGATCGACGCTGCAGGCAACAGCAGCGCGTCTTCCAGCGAGTTCACATTCTCGGTTGATGACTCGATTCCCACTGCGCCAAAAATAACCAACATACGCGACGACGTTGGTGAGTACACAGGCATCCTGCTCAATGGTGGAACAACCGACGACGCCATGCCGACGATAAACGGCAATGGAAAAGCCGGCGAAACCATCGAAGTCCGCATGGATGGGAACGTGCTTGGCACGGTAGTGGTTGGTGACAACAGTCGTTGGAGCTTCACTCCTGCAGCGCCGGTGGCAGATGGGGTGCGTGTGTTCACAGCTGTCGCGGTAAGCGCCGGTGGTGCTGAAAGCGCAATCAGCGACGCCTATCAGATTCGCGTTGATACCGTCCCTCCCAATGCGCCCATCATCGAAGCCGTTCATGACAATGCCGGCGTGTGGACCGGAAATCTTGAGAACGGACAGACCACCGACGATAGGACGCCTACGTTCTCTGGAAGGGCGGAGGCAAGCTCGACCATCATGGTCTTCAATCATGGCGAGGAAGTGGGCTTCGCGTCAGTAGATGAGAATGGCAATTGGAAGTACACAGCGGATCCACTTGCGTATGGCGAGCACCGGTTTACCTTCCTGGCTTTTGATGTTGCCGGAAACTTGAGTGACGTATCGGAGACTTGGAGTGTGGTAGTTGCGGCAGCAGTCCGTTCGCTGGGTACCGGCGGGGTGGAAGCATCGTTCTCAGCGAACGAGCTGCTGGTGGATGGCGAAGTGGACATGTTCAACCCAGCAACCACCGGTGCTGGCACCGCAAAAGTATTCTCGATTGCAGCATTGGGTCTTTTCGACCAAGGCATCTTGCAGGACAGCTGGGCGATAAATACCAGGGATATGCAAGGCGGAGCCGATAGCTGGACTCGCAGTACGACTGAAGACGCCAATCTGTTCGATCAGCAATTGATTGATTGAACAGGGTATCGGGCAGCCCGGTTCGGACTCTCTGTAACCGCGGTTGTAGGGTCGGGGTAAATGGATACATGAGGCTCGGGGCTGGACCGCTGAAGCTTACGGCTGTTGGAGTAGGAGGCTGGTTCGGCAGAGTAGATGCTTGGAGGCTGCCCACTACTGCCAGGGTTTCTGCTTGTTTCCAACGAAAACATGCCGGTTTCGCTATGCCACGGAGGGGTGCAGCTGCTTTTACCCGTGATGTCCGATTCAGTGCTTCCATTTGCCGTTCTTTCATACGTGGCGGCACCAACCTGGTCGCAATGGTAGTTCTCGCGACATGAACTTGAGGGTTCTCCTACATGCCGCGAATTGTTTGGAAAACATAATGTGATTAGGGACTTGCTATTCGTTCCTTGCATCGCGCGCTCCCGAGTTGGGCCCAAGGAATTGTGGGGATGCGCGTTTTGCAAGTGAGGAAGCACGCGCTGCGCTTATTGGGTTTGCAGGGTGTTGTAGAAAATTAGAAAGCGCCCCATGGAATTCGTGTTCCTGGGTGTGAGTTCAGCTGCAGTTTCGCTAGGTAAATCAACTACAAAGGTGGATCGAAAAATGGCTGCTATCTTATCTGTGCTGAATGGAGGTTCCGTTGCCCAGACCCTTGTTCTGCAGGGCGTGGGTGCGAATGGTCCGCCCAGTATCCAGGCCGTGGTCGGCGGCCGCTATGTTCTTGCTTCCGCCGATGGCCGGGGCGCAGCGGATGGCATGATCATCAAGCGCGCGGAGATGAACCTGCTGCTGGCTGAGGAGTCGGATGGTTCCGTGAAGGACGTGTTGACTATCGAAGATTTCTTTGTCAGCCATGCGCAGTTGTTTGGCTTGTGCACCGACGGGAAGTACCAGCCCTATAGACTGGTTGCTGATGAAGCCACGAAAGCCTTCGCGGCGGAAGATGCGAGGGGGACGTTGCTGCAACTGGCGTCGAGTCCTGCCACCGCCGTGCTGAGTTCTTCACTGTTTGCGGTTGATGGATCAGTTCTGTCATCTGCTGCTGGGTATGAGTCAGCACCGTCGATGGTCGCATTGTCCGTTGTTCCCGTCGCGGAGTCTGCTGACGTTGCACCGGTCGATTTCGCAGTCGGGATAGCTGCGACGCGCAGATCGGCAGCCAATCCCCTGGCGGACGTGGACGTCGTGCGTGATGCGGCGGATAGCAACGGCGGTACACCGAAGGACGTCTTCGCGTTTGATGACGGGCGCCAGGATGAAAGCGCATCCGTAGGCGGTAGCAGCGATGTCTCCGAAGCACGGGACGTGAGTGTTGCTGTCGCCTCTGGTCGAACGCGGGAGGCTGCTATTGACAGCGTTCTGGACGGCAAGGGGGCAATTCAGGGAAACATCCCGAATGGCGGGTTTACCGATGACGGCAGCCCGAGGATCGTCGGCAAGGCAGAGAGCGGTGTACTGGTCCATATCTACAAAGGTGCGGAACTCATCGGTATTGCCCAGGCAGGCGCAGATGGGACGTGGTCGTTCGTGCCGCGTCTGCCACTGGCCGATGGCCGTCACGTAATTTCCGTGATGTATGAATATGGAGCCGACGACTTCAGCGACGTGTCTGCCCCGTATGTCATCTTTGTCGACACAGTTGCGCCCGACACTCCCATCATCATTGGCATGAAGGATGATGAGGGGCGCATCCAGGGACAGATAGGCAATGGCACCACTACCGATGACAGTCGACCAGTCATTGATGGCGTTGCGGAAGCGAATGCGACCGTTGTCATCTATGACAAGGGCGTGGAGCTGGGCCGGGCGCTGGTTGGTGCCGATGGCAAGTGGAGTTTCAGTCCCGGTACGGGCTTGGAAGATGGCTTGCACATCCTCGAGTACGCTGTGGTCGATCGTGCCGGGAACGCAAGCGAGAAGTCTTCTGCGACTGAGTTTTTGGTTGATACACGTCCTGAGCTGGTAGAAATCTACGCAGCGGAGGATGATGTCGGCCTTGTGAGGGGAACCTTCATGAGTGGCGGCGTGACTGATGACACGCAGCCGCGCTTGTTTGGTACGGCTACTGCCGGTGGCACCGTCAAGGTCTACGAAGGTCAAGTGCTGTTGGGCGAGGCAACCGCGGGTGTGGACGGGAAGTGGGAGCTTATACCGGCAGTTGGCCTGAGCGAAGGAGCCCACAACCTTGCCGCGACGGTGACTACTGCGGCGAAGGGTGAGAGCGGCCGGAGCACCCCATTTGTTTTCACTGTCGACATCACAGCCCCGGACAAGCCAACTATCGAGCAGGTGTATGACGACAGGGGGACGTTGCAGAGCGCTCTGAGCCAAGGGCAGAGCACGGACGACACGACACCGACGTTGTCCGGCAAGGCCGAAGCCGGCGCCACCATTCGTATCTACGACAGCGGCAATCTACTGGGCAATACCGTCGCCGATGCTGCAGGCAAGTGGAGCTTCACTCCGAGTTCGCCGCTGTTGGACGGTGGTCACATGTTTACTGCTACCGCACAGGACAAAGCGGGGAGTACCAGTGCGCAGTCAGACGGTTTCTCCATAACAATCGACACGGTTCCACCGGCATCGCCGGTGATTTCACTGGTGATCGACGATCAAGGCAGTCAGACCGGTGCTCTCAATTCGGGTGACTGGACGGACGATTCCAAGCCGACCATCAGCGGTAGCGCCGAGGCATATGCCAAGGTAGTCATCAGGGATCACGGCCTGGAGATCGGGCATGCCGTTGCCGACGCCAAAGGAAAGTGGTCGTTTGAACCGTTCTTGCCGATGGGACTGGGTCCACACAAGCTGACTGCAGAAGCAATCGATGCCGCAGGCAATACCAGTGCGCGTTCCAGCATCTTCGAGCTGACGTTGGGCAGCCCCGAGCGGCCCGCTGCACCGGCAATCACCTCGGTGGTTGACGATGTCGGCTTGGTAACGGGTGTTTTGCAGAAGAGCGATGTTACCGACGACGCCCGCCCGACAGTAATTGGTACCGCGCAGGCAGGAACGAAGGTGTCGATCTACGTCGACGGCGCGTTGGTTGGCAGTACCCTTGTTGGTACAAACGGCGAATGGAGCTATACACCAACGACCGACCTCGTCGACGGGCTGCGCAACATTACGGCCAAGGCCACCAGTGCAGTGGGGAACGTCAGTGATCTTACCGGCCCATACCCGATCATTGTGGACACCACGCCGCCGGTGCAGCCGCTTCCGGCGGATGCGACGCTGTGGGATGACGTAGGCCAGATCACCGGGCAGATCAGCAACGGAACGGTGACCGACGACAACACGCCAACTTTCGTGGGAAAGGCCGAAGCCAACGCGACCGTGGTGATCTATGACGGAGGGGCGGTGATCGGGCGTGTGCAAACCAATGCAAGCGGCGACTGGAAATTCACGCCTTCTCCGGTGCTCGTGGATGGGCAGCACAGTTTGAATTACGAAGTGGTGGACAAGGCTGGCAACGTTGGTCCGAAGTCGCCTGCGATAGGATTCGAAGTCAACACCAACGTCATCGTCGTCAGCATCGATGGCGCCGTCGATGATGTTGGCACCATCAAAGGTGAGATCGGTATGAAGGGTGTGACCGATGACCCCACACCGACGCTGCATGGCGTGGCCACCGCAGGCGGTACAGTGAAGGTATATGAAGGCAGCACGCTGCTGGGGCAGGTCTTGGCCGGCAGCGATGGCAAATGGAGCCTAACGCCGAGCGTTGGGCTGAGCGAAGGCCTGCATAGCCTGTCAGCAACCGTGACCACCGCGACCAATGGCGAAAGCGCGAAGAGCGCTGCATTCGATTTCACCATTGACTTGACCGCCCCAGCCACGCCCACGATTGAGCAGATACTTGACAATGTAGGTGTGCACCAAGGTGCGCTGAAACAGGGGCAAAGCACGGATGACGGCACGCCGACCCTATCCGGAAAGGCTGAGGTTGGCAGTACGGTAAACATCTACGACAAGGGCAGCTTGCTGGCTAGCGTTACTGCCGGCGAGAAGGGGGATTGGAGCTATACGCCGAACCCTTCACTGCCCAACGGTGCGCACGAGTTCACCGTGAAAGCCGCTGACAAAGCTGGAAACATCAGTCAGCCATCGGCTGTGTTCGATATCGTGATCGACACGGTTGCGCCAGGCAAGCCGATGATTGATCTGGTATATGACGATGAGGGCGCCCGTAGGGCAATGTCGCCGCGGGTGGAATCACCGATGATTCCCGGCCGACCATTAGTGGTAGGGCCGAGGCTGGTTGCATCGTGATCATCATGGACGGAGAGCTTGAGCTGGGCCGTGCTGTGGCAGATGCCAACGGCAAGTGGGCGCTCGAGCTCGCCGCGGCTCTGGCCGATGGCGGCCACGCACTGAGCATTCAAGCAATGGATGCAGCCGGAAACTTGAGCGTGCGTTCCGATACCTTTGAACTCGTCGTAGATACGTCGGTCCCGACCGCGCCAAGAATCACCAATGTCAGGGATGACGTAGGTGAGTACATAGGCATTCTCCAGAGTGGAGGCAGTACGGATGATGCGAATCCCACCATCAACGGAACCGGAAAGGTGGGGGAGCTCATTGAAATCAGGTCAGGCGCAGTTCTTCTTGGGAGTACCGTGGTAGGCGAAAACGGGCGCTGGAGCTTTACACCGGAAGTCGCACTGAGTGAAGGCGCACATGGGTTCTCTGCGATCGCCGTGAGTCTGGGGGGGGCCGAGAGCGCTGCCAGCAACACTTATGCTGTTCGTGTCGACACAATTGCTCCTGATCGTCCGATCATCGACGCTGTAAGGGATAACGTTGGTGCGTGGATGGGGGACCTTGAGAACGGTCAGACCACCGATGACCGAACCCCTACCTTTGTCGGCAAGGCGGAGCCGAGCTCGACCATCATCGTCTTCAAGGGTGGGGAGGAAGTGGGCTTCGCAACAGTCGATGAGCTTGGCGGCTGGACTTACACCGCAGAGCGCTTGGCGTACGGTGAACATCGCTTTACCTTCCAATCGTTCGATGTGGCAGGCAACGTAAGCGACGCCTCGGACGAATGGGTGGTTGTCGTCGCGATGGCGATGAGGTCCGCGCAGGACAATGGAAGCGCGGAGCTGCCTGTTTCGGCGCAGGAGCTGCTGGCTGAAGCGCGGATTGAGTTCTTCAGCGAGGACACTGCGCAGCGAGGTACAGTGGGTGATCCAGGGCAGGCTGTCTACCGAACGTTGTCCATCGAAGCAGAGGCCCGGGAGAGCTGGGCTGTCAGCGGCAATCACGTGATGGAAAGCAACGACTGGTCAGCGGTTGCCGCGATTGGGTTGGACTACTCGCTCGAGCAGCATATGGCCGTTTGACGGAAGAGTGGCCCGGAGGGTAGTCACAAGACTCTCCGGGTTCTTCCGACGTCCCTATCGAACACTCTCGTGCATCTCGAGAGGAGGCTCGTGCGGCGCAGTCTGGGCACTGGGTATCTCGTCTTGGAGCGGTGCGTCTAGCCACCCGCTCTCTGGTTGGATCCAGCAGAGGTCACGTCCAAAGGTGGTTTCAGTGGATGGCGCTCAGTGCTGTCTCCCCTTCTACTCCGGCATCTTCCAGATGCAGGCGCGCGGATGACTGGTCCGTGGGCATCGCGTCGATCAAGGTTTTGTCATCCGCGGGGTCGCTATGTTCTGGCGAGGTCGCAACGCAGGTTTCGTATGAATGGATTCGGGGCGTAGAAGCGGTGTGTTGGGAACGTAAGCTCCAGTGTTCCATTGCAGCGGCCGCAGCGACACCATCGAAGGCTGTGATCGAAGCCTTCAACGTTGCTTGGGATGCGTTTATCCGAAGGTCGCAAGCGCCCAGAACGCCTCAAATGCTTCTGGGAAGAGCGTTTTCCACGCTTGCGCATGACGAAGCTGCGCCCGATTGGGCGGTTTGCTTCTGAAGATGCCGTACGGGCGCACGCGTTGCTTGGCAGCCGGAATCGGCAAAGGAGGCTCGAGACCGTTGCGCTTCGACGTCCAGATTCCAGTCAGGCCGGGCATTTCCCAAGCACACGGCCTTCCCTGTTCGGGAAGTGAGTACTTTTGAGGTAGTGGATGAGAACTTTAGATAGGCACCCCTCCTTCAATGGGAGAGGTTCAGCGCACAGACCCGTTGTCACCTGCACAGCCATCGCATTGGCTTGCATGGCGGTCATGAGTGGGCAAGCGATTGCTGAAGATGAGCTTCTTCAATTCGAGCAGGTCGCCCCGGAAAACGTTTCCGGTGGCGCAAATGTCGGCGCGCGATCTTTCGCTGCACAGCTGGGCGGGCACGGTGCCGGTGCGGAGAGAGCCAGTTCAACGTCCGTTGTCGTGCGATCGGTTCGCGAAAGCCTGGCGGTTCCAGTATCCGATGGGCCGAGGGAGGATGTACTCGTGCTCGAACGCCTTCCATTGCTACGGATAGGTGTGCCGGATGTTTCCAGCGAAGCTGCTCCGGTGGCGGCTGAGGTTCTGGTCGCCCCGATCGCACCATTGAGCACATCGCTGCCCGTGACTGATGCCGCTGCTCTGGCCACACCAGTTGCAAGAATGGGCGAGGTGCCAGAGGTTGAGCTGCGCAGCATGTTCCTGAGTATGGTTGATGCTGCGAATGGCCGCAGTCCGGCGGTAGCCGGTGCGTTGGCGCAATATGCAGCGTCCAAGTCCGATATCTCCGAGGCAAAAGGTCAGCGCTATCCGCAGTTGGATATCAGTGCTCGCGGCCTTTCCCGTGAGTTTGGCTCAAACGCCGCTTCGAGGTTCAGTGATCCATCGCTGAGCCTCGGTATAACCACCACACTGTTGGACTGGGGTCGGGTTCGCAAGACCATCGAAAGTCGCAGCTATCTTGCTGACGCCGCGGATTCTGCGGTGCAGGCGCAGATGGAGTTTTCGGCTTACGAAGTGACCTCAAATCTGGTTGAACTCGCCAAGCAACGTATCGTTGTCGAAACCAGTCAGCGCTATGTCGATCGTATGGCGGAGCTGGTAAAGATGCTTGAAGGTATCGTTGCTGATGATCCCGGTCGGGTAAGTGAGCTGACCCAGGCACGGGCACGATTGCTGCAGGCCGAAGCCTCGCGTAGCGCAGCAGACTCCAAATCACGTGACATCGAGATCAACCTGCGCCGGATGGTGGGTGACCGTGCACTGCCAAACCTTCCGAGATCGCAGTACTGGGATATTCGGTTGCCTGAGTTGCCCTGGCTGCTGGCCACATCGCTGCGGCATCCCGCCGTGCTGCAGGCCAGAGCTTCGGCACGATCGTTGGATATGCAGGCCGATGCGATGCGCTCTGCGCTTCTGCCACAGGTCAACTGGGTGGTGAGCAAAAGTACCGGCGATGACATTTATGGGCGTGAGTCTGCATGGCAGACCGGAGTGACGCTGTCCTGGTCCGCGTTTCGCGGTGGCGCAGGCCGTGCATCAGAGCAAGCCGCGCGGCAACGCGCGCAAGCAGGCTGGATGGCTGCCGAGCAACAGGTGCAGGACCTTGAGTACCGTATTCGTGCAGCGAACCAGGATGCTCGCTCGCTCGCCGATCGCGCTGATCTCTATCGTGGTCTGTCTCTGGAGTCGGACAAGATTCGCGCGGCGTTCTACGAACAGTGGTATCACCTTGGGCGGCGTACGTTGCTCGATGTCCTGTCTTCAGAAAGTGAACACTACAACAATCAGATTGGCGAAATTTCGAGTCGATTTGATGGATACCAGGCAGTAGTCAGGCAGTACGCAAGTGCGGGGGTGCTGCTGAGTTGGCTGGGCGCGGGCGGATAACTGCCCTGTTGGGGGACCCCGTATTCATTTGAATGGCAACGTGGGATGCCGTTGTGGGACCGCATGCCGCGCCTTTGCGTCGCCTGCAGCAGTGAAGTGAATTTTGAGACTTTCCCTATGTATTGAGTCTTTGGTGACAAACATACTGGTAGCAACGAGGCGGCCGCTCACGGCTCGCCGGAGAATTTCGACGCGGCCACGCTGAATGGCCGGTTTCATCTGAGCGTCTGAAGAATGGGGGCTCCTTCACCGCAGAAGCGAATCGTTCGCTTTTACGCGGAGTCGCGGGCCGGAGAATCGATAGTGAGGAATATGGTATGTCTTTGAATGGAACGGCGAAACGGGCGGTATCGGCGGTTGCTGGGGTAACGGTATGTTTTCTTGCGTATGCCACCGCGCATGCAGAGATCCCTGCGTCTGCTTTTGGCGATGCCTATCAATCGGTACCCGCGGTGGCGGCCAATCAGAGCCAGGTGGTTTACTACCGTGATGGAGCAGCTGGACAGAAGGCCAGTGCAGCGCATGTTTACATCGATAGTGAGTTCCATACTAGCCTTCTGCCAGGCGCATTTACGGTGTTCTGCATCGCGCCGGGTGCGCACGGCCTGAATGCTGTACTGGACGATGCACCGCACTATGAAGGCAAGCAGGCACTGCCGCGAACAAGGCTGGAGGCTGGTATGACCTACTTCCTGAAGGTAGGCGAGGACGCTGCGTTGCTGCCGACGGTGGTCACCCGTTTGGACGCAGAACGCGAGCTTGCCGGCAGCCGGCGTCAGGTTCACGTCCTGTCGCGTGCGTCTTCTGTGACTCAGTGCAATTACGCCGCCGCACTAGAGCGCCAGGAGTACACCCTGTCCGGCGACGTATTGTTTGCATTCGGAAAGGCCGGCTATGCCGATGTCCGCGAGAACGGCCGTGATGCTGTGGTTGCAATTGCGAGCCAACTGAATAAAGAAGGCATTGGGCTTGATCGGATTGATGTGGTGGGTCATACCGATGCAATCGGTAGCGAGGCCGCCAATGAGGCGTTGGGTATGCTGCGCGCGCAGACTGTGCGCGGGATGCTGGCTGATAGCGGTTTGTCCGTGGGGTCAATATCTGTTCAATCCAAAGGCTTTCGCGAGCTGTTGGTCGACAACTGTCAGGGCGATCGCGCGCGCTTGATTGCTTGCAATGCACCGAACCGCCGCGTCGTCATTCAGGCATACGCGCATCGCGAGTAAAGCGCTGGATCTGAGCGGTGGCGTTGAGCTGCTGCCTGATATTGACTATTTGGCCTGTCACATCAGTTGGCGTGAGCGGGCACTACGGAGTGATGTACAGATGTGCTGCGCGGTAGTTGATCGTATAAAAGGAATGACTGTATTGATTCTGCTCGCTTCCACCAGTGCAGTGTCCGCGGCTGGGCCTGTAGCGGGGAGAACTGATCGCACATTCGACAGGCAGTTCTCAGTGGTGGCGGCAGTAGGGCAGGACCAAGCTCAAGTTGTTTACTATCGCTCCACAGATGCCAACGCTGCCGCTGTCGCGAATGTCTATCTGGACAGGGAGTTCATCACCGCTCTGAAGCCCGGTGGCTATACCACCTTTTGTACGGCGCCTGGCCGTCACATCCTGGGCGCCTACCTTGATGATGCACCAGCTTATTCGGGAAAGAATGACGAGTTGTACGCAGCGACGCTGCAAGGTGGCTCGACCTACTACCTCAAGGTTCGGGAAGAGGATGGGAATCTCCCGCTAGCGATGACCAAGGCAGTGGCTTCCGTAGAACTGGTTGGGAAACGGCAGCAGACCCACTTGTTGTCGCGCGCCTCCATGGCCGAACCCTGTCGTCATTACGGCTACCTCGACGCGCCAACGCTGGTTGTTCGTGAGTACGTTCTTCCGGTTGATTCGGTGATCAGTGGCCTCCTTGGAACAAGTGCGTCCGGAAATGAGCAAATTCAATCGTTGCTTGCGAACCTGCAGCAGGACGGTGCGCAGATAACCCGTGTTGAAGTGGAGGGGAATACTGACCCAATAGGTGCCTCGGCAGGCAGTCAGCTGCTGGGCAAGCGTTGGGCAGAAATCGCTCGTGGCGCCTTGAACAGCCATGGTGTTCCGCAGTCGATGACGTATTCAACAAGCGCGGGAAGCCGAGCGCTGGTGAAGCACGGTTGTTACGGTAGCGCTGAGCAACAGCGTGTCTGCCATGCGCCCAATCGCCGGGTTGTGCTGCACGTGGAAATGCGACGGACAACGGAACTTTGAATGCAGAAAATGGCGCTGATCTTCGGGTCAAAGTCCGCCCCGATGTTGGATGACCAGAATGATCGCTCTGGCTGCTTGCCTGGGTTGATGGAGAACGCCGGCCAGCATGCTGTCCGGCTTCTGATTGGTGTTGCTGGGCTTTGCAGTGTAGAGGAGTTGATTCGGTGAAATGGTCAATCATGGCGCCACTCCGTGTTGCGGTGTTGGACGACCACTACTTAATACAGATGGCATTGGAGCTGCGTTTATCACGCGAAGCAGATATGAAGGTTGTTGGCGTCTACTCAAATAGCCGGGATCTGCTTGCTGCATTGGGTGATACTCCGGCCGATCTGCTGGTGCTTGACTATGCGCTTGGTGCAAGTGAACTGGATGGCTTGCATCTTATCGGACTGATACGACGCCGATTTCCAACGCTTTGCATACTTGTTTCTTCCTCCGCGGAGTCTCCTTCCGTCGTCAATCTGTCGCTAAGTGTTGGTGCAAACGGATTTTTTGGAAAGTCAGAAAGCGCTGAGTTGTTGGTTGATGCTATTCGCAAGATTGCGTCGGGCGAGACCTATGTATCACCCGGGTTGGCCTATCGCCTGGGGCGACAGCCGTTGGCCGCAGGGCGTCCATCTCCCGATGTCAAAGGCGCGCAGCGCCTGCTGAATGATCCTTCACTCTCGCCCAAGGAGCGTGAGGTGCTGCGCTGCTGTCTGGACGGGATGTCAGTTTCGCAGATATCGCGCAAATTCATGCGCAGCATGAAGACTATCAGCGGCCAGAAACAAGCCGCATTTCGCAAGCTTGGGGTTCGTACCGATGCAGAGCTGTTCAAGCTCCAGCACAGCCTCGCCACCAGTTGATTGAACTTCCGGGTATCGCAACCATGCCGCACATCGTGTTGGGGCGTCGCTTCCTACTGGCGGCATGGCTCCTTGGCGCCCTGCTGATGCTGGCGGCGCACTCCGCTCTGGCTGCCAACGACGTGGTCAGGGACGTGACGTTGCTGGCTCGTACCAGCATTCCAAGTGCTGCCCTTGACCTGGGCAAAGAAGATGCAGCCTGGGTGCGCGCCAAAGGTGTCCTGGTGATGGGCGTTGCCTCGCCAAGCTTCATGCCACTGGAAGTGTTCTCGGGGAATGACTGCTATGAAGGGATCACTGCCGATGCATTCGGGGCGATCGGCGAGATGCTTGGTGTGGAGCTGCGTGTTGTTCGCTACCCAGACAGGGCGGCAGCCTTGCGTGCACTTGAGCGTGGTGCGGTCGATATGGTTGGTAGTGCCAACAACTACGAGTTGGCCGGGCATGGGGTGCGTTTGACGCAGCGCTATGTTGAAGACATGCCGGTACTCTACGTGCGAAAGGCGGAACGTCGGCGCATGCCGCCAGCACTTGCTGGTATGCGTATTGCGGTGGCCGAAGACTATCTCCCACGGGTACAGATAAGCGATCTGTATCCGGATGCGGTCATTTCCAATTACCGATCGCGCGAGCAGGCGTTGGCCTCGCTGGCGTTCGGCAGCGCGGATCTCTATCTGGGAGACACGGTTTCCAGCAACTACCTGGTAAATCTCAGCTACTTCAACTATGTTCGGACGTTGGTTGCGCCGCGCATAGATACCGGCGGGTTTGCGTTCGCCGTGCATGAGGATGCGTTGACCTTGGAACGCGTCGTGAATCTTGCGCTCAGCAAGCTGCAACAGACTCATGGAAGCGATATTCTGAAGCGCTGGTCCGGTGGCGGTGGTATCGTGCCCTCAGCACGGATCGAGCTGACGCCTGCCGAGCAGCGCTGGATGAATGACAATCCGGTCGTGCGATTCGCTACCAGCAACGACACGGCGCCGCTTTCCTATTTTGATACCGATGGGCGTTTCAGTGGCTTGAGCGCTGACATGATGCGTGCTATCTCGCAACGTACCGGTTTGGAGTTCGAGCCGGTCAGGGTCTCGCGGCTCGATCAGCAGATGGCAGCGCTCGAGGCGAAGACGGCGGACGTTACCATGTTGATTCCAACTGCTTCGCGTGCGCAGCGTTTCACTTTTTCCAGGCCGTTCGTGCAGACTTCCTTCGGCATAGTTACCCGTGAGGAAGCTGGTAGCCCGGTGTCACTGTCTGATCTGCGCGGAAAGCGGATTGCGTTGCCAGCCCACCACGCTCTGAGGGAGATGCTGTTGCCTGCATCAGACTATCGTTTCATCGAGACCGATACCTTGGCTGCTGCCATGGACTTGGTCAAGGACGGCAAGGCGGACGGCACTATCGCATTCCTGCCAATGGCGCTCTATTACACATCGGTGCTGCATAACGAGAAACTGCGTGTATCTGATGTGGTTGAAGATACACCTGCTTGGCTGGCTATCGCCACGCGCAAGGACGAGCCGGAGCTTGCCAGCATCATCGACAAGGCGATGTTGCTGATTCCCCCAGATGAGGTGGATATCTTCCAGAACCGCTGGCGTCCGCGTCCGGATGCATCGCCGGCAACGTGGACCGACTTCCGTGCACTGATCTACAAGATCACCGCTGGAGCACTGCTTCTGATCCTGGTGTCGCTTATATGGAATGTGCACATCCGTTCGCAGTACCGTCGTCGCCAAGTGGCCGAGGACGCGCTTGGTGAGCAGTTGAGTTTCATGCGTTCCTTGATCAACGGAACGCCACATCCAATCTACGTTCGCGACCAGCAGGGGCGTCTGGTGACCTGCAACACCAACTATCTTGACATGCTGGCGGTTACCGAGAAGAAGGTGCTCGGCAAGACATCGATGGAAGGTGCGAAGCTGGACCCGTTTGAAGCCCAGAGTTTCCACGACGACTATCTGTGGGTGATGGCCAACGGCAAGCCGCTGGAAGTGGATCGCACGCTGCACCTGCCAGGTCGGGTGCTGAGCATCTACCACTGGATTTACCCATACTTCGATTCGCAAGGGCAGGCGAAAGGAGTGGTCTGCGGCTGGATCGATGTGAGTGACCGTTTGCATCTGATGGAAGAGCTGCGCCGTGCGCTCGACGCCGCTGACCAGTCGAGCCGGGCCAAGACCACCTTCCTGGCGACCATGAGCCACGAGATACGCACACCCATGAGCGCCATCATCGGTATGCTCGAGCTTGCGCAGAGGCATGCCGATCAGGGGCGTCTCGATCGGGCGGCCATTGCGGTTGCATATGATTCGGCACACGGTCTGCTGGAGTTGATCGGTGACATTCTGGACGTGGTGCGCATCGAGTCTGGCCACGTCAGCCTAAGCCCCAAGCGTGCAAATCTGCGCGAGATGACCGAGTCGGTTGTGCGGGTGTTCAATGGACTAGCCCGGCAGAAGGCCTTGCATCTGATAGTGGAGCTGGACCCAAGCGTGGATCGTGATGTGTCGATAGATCCGATGCGGTTCAAGCAAGTGCTGTCCAATCTTGTCGGCAATGCCATCAAGTTCACCGATCGTGGGAAGGTCACGATCCGGGTCAGCGCTGTCTCGGTGGGAAGAGCGCAGCTGGGTCTGCAACTTGAAGTTTCAGATACCGGAATAGGCATCGCAGATGCTGATATCGCGCGCCTGTTTGATCCCTTCGCGCAGGCCGATCACGGCCACAGCACGCGCGGTGGTACCGGTCTTGGTTTGCCGATATGCAAGTTCCTGTGTGAGCTGATGGGGGGAGATATATCCATCCGCAGCAGGCTTGGCGAAGGCACGTCGGTGGTGCTGAATCTGCCGTTGGAGGTACTGCCTGCGATTCCGGGAGCGGCCGAAGCTGTGCAGACGGTGGATGCCAAGCACCCAAGCTTGAAGGTACTGGTGGTTGATGACCACTCTGCCAATCGCAGCCTGTTGACCCAACAGTTGGTATTTCTTGGGCAGCGCGTACGCAGCGCATCCGACGGGCGTGAAGGCCTTGATTGTTGGCTTGAGGAACGCGTCGATATTGTCGTGACCGACTGCAACATGCCGGTGATGAATGGCCATGAGATGGCAAAGGCCATTCGCCGGCATGAAAAAGCTGCTGGCTTGCCGCCTTGCGTGATCATCGGCTTCACCGCCAACGCGCAGCCGGAGGAGCGGGCCAAGTGCATAGCCTCGGGCATGAATGATTGTCTTTTCAAGCCGGTCAGCCTCAGCACGCTTTCCAGCATGCTGGTTGCGCTGGGTGAGGCTGCCGATATCGGGGCAGCAGAGCCGCGTCTGCAACAGATCCAGGACATTGCCGCGACGCTGCAGGAGTTGACCGGAGGTGACGCTGCGATGACACGTAGTCTGGTCGTTGAAGCGCACAAGAGCTTCGTACGTGACCTGGCCGAGCTGCTGGCTTTGCTGCCACGATTCGAACCGAAGGGGATGTCCAACCTTGTCCATCGCATCAACGGTGGCGTGCGTCTGTTGCAGGTTACGCATCTGATGGAGATCTGCGAACGAATTGAGCTTCTTTGTGAACAGCCTGAGGTAGAGCTCGGCGAGGTCACAGCAAACGCACGGTTCATTGCGAGCGAACTGCCCGAGGTCATCGCGGTGCTGGCTGCCATGTGTAGGCGCCAAGCGGAGGCCAGATAGGCCGGTGTAGCCCCTCAGGCCCCGGGTTAAGCCCCCGGCGGCGCCAAAAAAACCCGCGGCGATCCTGTCCAACGGCAGTACTTCGTCGGCGGCACCCAAGCGCACGGCGCTACCTGGCATTCCCCATACGACCGAGCTTGCTTCGTCCTGGGCCAAAGTGGTCGCACCGGCCTGTTTCATCTCCAGCAGGCCGCGAGCGCCATCTTCGCCCATGCCGGTCAGGATCACTCCAACTGCATTGGCGCCGGCATTCTGTGCAACGGAGCGGAACAGCACATCGACCGCGGGCTTGTGCAGGTTGACAGGCACGCCGTCGTCAACCCGGCATCGCCAGCGCGCACCATCGCGTATCACCCGCAAGTGGCGACCGCCAGCGGGTAGGTAGGCATGGCCGGGCAAAATGGCTTCACCGTCGCTGGCTTCGCGTACCGACATCGCCGAGTGACGATCCAGACGCTCGGCAAAGGCGGTGCTGAAGCTGGCCGGGAGGTGCTGGGTCATCACGATGGCGGGCGCATCGGCTGGCATCATCTCGAGTACCACGCGCAGGGCTTCGGTGCCGCCAGCTGAAGCACCGATCGCGATCAGGCGATCGGTAGTGCGGAAACCGAGACTGTTGGCGCTGGCCGGCCGCTGCGGCAGCCGACGTGGGCCGCCGGCGATGGTGCGTACCCGCGATCGGGCCGCCATCTTCACCTTGCTGCGGATTTCTTCTGCGTACGCGTCCAGGCCGCGGGCGACGTCGAGCTTTGGCTTGGCGACAAAATCCACAGCGCCCAACGACAAGGCCTGCAGGGTGGTATCGGCGCCGCGCTCGGTCAGCGACGACACCATCACCACGGGCATCGGGTGCAGGCGCATCAGATTCTCGAGGAAGGCCAAGCCGTCCATGCGCGGCATCTCGACGTCCAGGGTCAGCACATCGGGGTTGAGCCGTTTGATTTTCTCGCGAGCCAGCAGCGGATCGGCGGCGGTGCCTACAACTTCGATGGCCGGGTCGGCGGCGAGGATCTCGGTCAGCACCTGGCGGACCAGGGCCGAGTCGTCGACGATCAAGACCCGGCAGGGTGCCTGCAGGCTCATTCAAACAACTCCACGCCACCACTGACCGGGGTGTGCGACAGGCGGGCGCGAACGGCGGTTTCGGTGGCGACCACTTCGGCATCGTGGGCATGCGGCAAGCGCTGCACCACTACGCGACCGGTGATCGGGAAGAACCAGATCTTGCGCGGATGAATGCCGCATAGATCTTCAGCAACAATCGGGATGTGCTCAGCACGCAGGTACTGGCGCACGAACTCGGCGTTGCGGGTGCCCACCGGATTGCTGGTGAAGCCCTTGAGTACGTTGGCGCCACCGAACACCTTGGCTTCCAGGCGTTTGCGGTGGGCGCCGCGCTTGAGCAGGTCATTGATCAACAGTTCCATGGCATAGCTGCCGTAACGTGCGGGCGCGCCGTCGCCTACATTGCCTTCTGGCAGCAGGAAGTGGTTCATGCCACCAATGCCGAGGATGGGATCGCGGATGCAGGCCGCCACACAGGAGCCGAGAATAGTGGTCAGCGCGGTATCGTCGTCCACCACCAGGTACTGGGTTGGCAGCAGCTTGGCGGCAATCGTCTGGAAACGGGTGTCGCGGTAACGCATCACCTCATCGGGGTAGTGCTGCGGGTTCTTCATGCGCCATTCCTGCGGCTGCGGCGGTACAAGGTGCGGCCGCACGGCTGGATCAGATCGGCTGCGTGCAGGTAGTTCTCGGAATGACCGGTGTAGAGCAGGCTGTCATCGTCCATGTGCTGCACCAGCCGCGACAGGATGCCGCGCTGGGTTGGCTTGTCGAAGTAGATCATGACGTTGCGGCAGAACAGCGCATCGAATGGGCCGCCCACGTCGTAGCGGTTGGCCAGAAGGTTGAGCGGACGGAACTCGATCAGGGCGCGCAGGGCAGGGACTACCCGGCACTTGCCTTCATTGGGACCACTGCCACGCTGGAAGTAGCGACGCTTCATTGCCGGGTCCAATCCTGCGATACGGTCCATCGCGTAGACACCCTGGCTGGCGGTGGCCAGCACCTGGGTATCAACGTCGGTGGCGATGATGCGCACCGGCGGAGTCATCGATGAGAACGCCTCGCAGGCGGTGATCGCCATGGAGTAGGGCTCCTCGCCAGTAGAGGCAGCGCACGACCACAGCTTCAGCGGCGCACGTGACGCACGCGCCTGCAGTTCCTCGCGAAGCTTGTCGAAATGATGCGGCTCGCGGAAGAACGAGGTCAGGTTGGTGGTGAGCGCATTGGTGAATGCCTGCCATTCCTCGCCGCCGTGCTGTTCCAGCTGGTCCAGGTAATCCTTGAACGAGCGCAGGCCCAGGTTGCGCAGCCGCCGCGACAAGCGGCCATAGACCATGTCGCGTTTGGCCGGCGCCAGTGCGATGCCTGCACGCGCGTGGATCAGCTCGCAGACGCGGCGAAAGTCACGGTCGTTGAACTCGAAGTCCCGCTCGTTGCTGTCCATATCGATCATGGGGTCTGTGCGCTCAGCTGGCCAAGGCCAGGGTTTGTGACGGGTTTGCCACGGCAGGCTTGGCACTCAGCTGGAATACCGCCACTGCCTCGTCAAGCAACGTGGCCTGTTCTTCCATCGCGCGCGCAGCGGCGGTGGCTTCCTCCACCAGGGCGGCATTCTGTTGGGTGGTCTCGTCCATCTGCATGACGGTCTGGTTGACCTGCTCGATGCCGGCAGACTGTTCCTGCGAAGCGGCGGAAATCTCGGCCATGATGTCGGTGACGCGTTGTACCGCGGTCACGATTTCGCCCATGGTCGAGCCGGCCTGCTGCACCAGCTGCGAGCCTTCGTCCACGCGCTCGACCGAGTCCTCGATCAGCGTCTTGATTTCCTTGGCGGCAGCCGCCGAACGCTGGGCGAGGGTGCGGACCTCGGCGGCAACCACCGCAAAGCCGCGACCTTGTTCACCGGCTCGCGCGGCCTCGACCGCAGCGTTCAGTGCCAGGATGTTGGTCTGGAAGGCGATGCCATCGATCACGCTGATGATGTCGGCGATGCGGCGTGAGGACTGCTGGATCTGACCCATGGTGGTGACGACTTCGTCGACCACGAGACCGCCGCGCGAGGCCACGCCGGCAGCACCGATGGCGAGCTGGTTGGCCTGGCGGGCGGACTCCGCGTTCTGGCGAACGGTGGAGGTCAGTTCCTCCATCGAAGCAGCGGTTTCCTCGAGGTTGGCAGCCTGCATCTCGGTGCGGCGCGAGAGATCGGCGTTGCCGGTGGCAATCTCGCCCGCGGCCAGATTGATGCTGTCAGCCGACTGCTGGATGCCCGAAACAATGCCTGCAAGCTGGGTGACGGTGCTGTTGGCATCTTCACGCATGCTGGCGAAGACACCCTGGGCGTCGCCGCTCAGTTTGACGGTGAGGTCGCCATCGGCAAGCGCCTGCAATAGGCGCGATACCTCGCTGAGGTTGTCGTCGCTGACCTGCATCATGTTGTTCAGTGAACGGACCATGGCATGGAAGTCGTGTTCGAAGCGGTCCTCATCGCCGCGCTGGCTGAAGTCGCCGGCAGCTGCTGCGCCGCCCAGGCGCTTGATCTCGCTGTTGATGGCGGCGAGGTTGCGCTTGATTGCGGCCATTGTGTCGGTGATGACGCGCTTGTCGCCCGGCAGCAGCGGCATGTCCTGGCTGAGGTCACCAACGGCATATCGCTGCGCCAAGGCGATAACCTGCATTTTCACGTCGATGTGATTGCTGACCAGGACGTTGGTTTCTTCCACCATTACCCCGTAGTCGCCGGGGAAGCTGCTGGAATCGATCCGATAACGGATCATGCCGGCATCGTGCTGGCGTGCCATCTCGGCCTGCGCACCAATCACCGCGCGCAGTTGGTCCTGCATGTGCGACATGCTGCTGAGCAGCTGGCCAGTCTCGTCCTTGCTGGGCGCAGCGATGCGGTTGTCCATGCGGCCGTTGGCAATGGCGGTGGCGACGGCGGTTGCGTTGCGCAGCGGCAGTACGATGCGGTTACCGATGATCCAACTCAGCGCCAATACCAGCAGTACCAGCACACCGCCAGCGACCGTCATGATTGCGGTGAATTTCAGGGCCTGAGCTTGCAGGTCGTCCATGTAGACGCCGCTCGATACCACCCAGTTCCATGGGGTATACATCCCGGCATAGGCGAGCTTGCCGACCACACCATCCTTGCCTGGTTTGGCCCAGCTGTAGGCAACGTAGCCACCGCCCTTGCGTGCAGCCTCGACCTGGTCGTAGTACAGGCGCACGCCATCCTCGCCTCGGAAGTCCTTCATGTCCTTGCCAACCAGATCGGCACGGAATGGATGCATCAACAGCACGTACTTGTTGCTGTAGATGTTGAAATAGTTGACGTCGCCGTCGGAGCGCATCTTCTGTAGCGCGGCCATCGCGTACTTCTGTGCGTCTTCCAGCGGCATAGCACCGGTTTCTGCTTCCTTGGCGTAGTGGTCGAGCACGCCGTAGCTCATTTCCACCTGGGCACGCAGCGCCTCCTTGCGGGTCTCGTACAGGTCCAGGTACTGCATGCGCGCCGCGATGACCGACAAGGCGATGACGCCAATGACGATCAGCGCGGTCAACAGGTTCAGCTTGCGCCTGACCGAGATATTGGAAATGTAGTTGTTCCAGAGCGAGGAGATAGTCATCGAATCCGCCGGTTACCTTGCGGTATCAGCGCTGCGTGAAGGGATAACGGGTTATCGGCCGGAAGGGGCGCGAATTGAGGGGCAGGACGTGAGCGGCTGGCGGGAGCAGTTGATCCGTTCACGTATGCGAAGAAGGGCGACGGTTTCTGTGGCAGCTGTTTGTGGGAGCGACGTCAGTCGCGAAGCTGGCAGTGTTTGAGGTGCCGTGGTCGGTCGACTTATGGCGTGGCAGATTCGCGGCTGGTGCCGCGCGCAGCAGGAGCGGATCAGGCACCGAGCTTTGCTGGAGTTGTTGTAGGGCCTGCGTCAGCCGCGAAGCCGTTGGTGCTTGAAACGCTCGTGTTGCGCCGACTGATGGTGATGTGGCTTCGCGGCTTGCGCCGCTCCCACAAGAAAAAAATCCGATGCCAGGGACTGGCATCGGATTTCGGGTGACTCAGTTGCCCGGGTTGGCGGCATTGCCGTCAACGCCGAGAAACCTGCTGATTAGAACTCCTGCCAATCCGAGTCGGCGAGTTCAGCTACAGCCGTGCGTGCGCCTGCGGTGCGACGACGCGGTGCCGGTGCTGCTGCCTGGACGGCAGGGCGGGGCGCCGGTTCACGTACGGAAGCCGGGTTGCCGGTAACTGCAGCGCCTTCTTCCAGCTGGAACACGGATACCACGCTTGCCAGCTGCGCAGCCTGCTCTTCCATCGAGCGGGCCGAGGCAGTGGCTTCTTCCACCAGTGCGGCGTTCTGCTGGGTGGTTTCGTCCATCTGCACGATGGTCTGGTTGACCTGCTCGATACCGGCGGACTGTTCCTGAGAGGCAGCGGAAATCTCGGCCATGATGTCGGTCACGCGCTGCACCGAGGCGACGATCTCGCCCATGGTGGTGCCCGCCTTGCGGACCAACGCCGAACCATCGGCGACCTTGCCGACCGGGTCGTCGATGAGGCCCTTGATTTCCTTTGCCGCACCCGCAGAACGCTGTGCCAACGTACGAACTTCCGAGGCTACCACGGCAAAGCCGCGACCCTGTTCGCCAGCACGTGCGGCTTCCACCGCAGCGTTCAAGGCCAGGATGTTGGTCTGGAAGGCGATGCCGTCGATGACCGAGATGATTTCAGCGATCTTGCGCGAGGACTGCTCGATCTGGGTCATGGTGGTCACCACTTGGCTGACCACTTCGCCGCCCTGCGAGGCTACCGAGGCAGCGCCGATGGCGAGCTGGTTGGCCTGGCGTGCCGACTCGGCGTTCTGGCGCACGGTGGAGGTCAGTTCCTCCATCGACGCAGCCGTTTCTTCGAGGTTGGCGGCCTGCTGCTCGGTGCGACGGGACAGATCGTTGTTGCCTGCGGCAATCTCGGTGGCAGCCGAGTTGATCGACACCGACGACTGCTTGATGCGGCCGACAATGCCGGTCAGCTGCTCGGCGGTGGCATTGGCATCGTCACGCATGGTGGCGAATACGCCCTGGTACTCGCCGTGCATGCGCACGGTCAGGTCGCCGCGGGACAGACCCGACAGCAGGGCGGAAATCTGCTCCAGGCTGCTGGCATTGGCGTCGAGCAGGCCGTTGATCTGGCTGGCCAGCTGCAGGAAGAAGCCGTCCTTGTCTGCGGTCTCGATGCGGCCGCTCAGGTCGCCGGCGGCGGCAGCCTCGATGATGCGCGCAACTTCCTTCTCGACCTGGGCTTCGGTGCTGCGATCGCGCCACTCAACGACGTGCCCAACGGCGACATTGTTGTCGTCGCGGATCACCGAGATGGTCTGTGCGAACTCGGCATCCCCAAAACGCATCTCGCGCTTGAATACGCCGTTCTTATCCAGCGCTTCCAGCACCTTGTTGTCGACTTCGCCACGGTGTTCAAGCGCGGTAACCGGTTGCCCGATCAGCGGCTTGGAGGTGTCGTAGTGACTCAATTCAGTGGTGATCTGCTCGCTGTACTGGTCAAGCGTATCGAGCAAGGCGCGGTTGGCGTAGACGATGCTGAGATCGTTGTTTGTCAGGTACACGCCGGTTGAGGAATAGTCCAGGGCGGTACGGATGCGCAGATTCTCGTTGGCGACGATCTGCTCGCGCTCGATGCGTTCGCGCAGGTCGCGCTGCATGCGCTGCATGGCACGCAGCAGGTCGCCTACCTCGTCGGCACGGGACAGGTCGATGGTACCGTCCAGCTTGCCGCTTGCAACCTCATTGGCCACATCCACCGCACCGCGCATTGCGTTGACCAGCGAGCGGGCGAACAGCCAGATCAGCGCCAAGCCGGCAGCGCCACCGACCAGAACGGCGATGATGATCAGCAGGGCCGACGCGCGATAGGTTTCCGCGGCCTGTTTGGCTGCGGCTTGGGCTCGGGTATTGTCGTTTGCAGCAAGCGCTTGCAGTGCCGCATAGGCCTTGCGGTGCAGATTGCGGGTTTCGCCAACGAAGGTATCGATGGCGTCATCCGGCAGGTCCAGTGCCAGCATCTCACTGACCGCGTCGTATGAGGCCGCAGTCTTGCCCCAGTCGGCGACAAACGTGTCGAAGAGTTTCTTCTGCTCCGGGCTGTCGATCAGCTTTGGATACGCGGCGATGGTGGTATCGATCTGCATGCGCAGTTCGGTCGCGCGGGTTTTTGCGTCGGCTTTTACGTCGTCGCTGGCGCGGATCAAACTCTGATAGGACGCGTTGCGATACTCGCTGACCATACCGCTCAACTCACCGGTGGTACGGAGGCTGGGGGTACGCTTCTCAGCGAGGTCGGTGGTGGCGTTGTTCAGTGAGTGCAGGCCGCGATACGCGACGACGCCCTGCAACAACATGACGAACAGCACGACGCCGAAAGTCAGCATCAGCTTCGGTTTCAGTTTCAGCGAATTGATCCACTGCATCTTGCGTGATCTCCGGGAACAGGCCCCGCCATGTCACGGGCGCGGGGTGACACGCCGGCTGAGCCGGCGTGACGAAAGGCGGATTACTTGATGTTTGCCAGCTTCAGGTTGGCCGGCGATGCCACTTCGATTTCGGCGCGCGACGCGTCGCGCTGGATCTTGCCGATCACGCAGACGGTCTTGCCTTCCAGGGTCTCCAGCGGGAAGCCGAACTTGCTGCGGTTGCTGCCGGCGATGCGCGCCGAGAAGGTGTGGCGCGGGAACATGCCGCCCATGTGCAGGAAGGTCGGCTGGCCTTCGGAGCCTTCGGCGTAGCGGGCCTTCTCAACCTTGCCACAGACCATGCCGTCCTTGCCGGCGAAGCGCGCGGCGGTTTCCGGCGGGATCATCTCGGCATCGGCGGCGGCGTCGAACGCGACGGTCGCCAGTACGGTGGCAGCAAACAGCGGAAGTACGTGCTTGTACATCGGAAACTCCGGGAAGGGATTGGGGGCCGGTCGGGGAGGACAGGCATGCAATGGCTATCGGCCTGCGGATGCCGCGCTTGAGTTGCATGCGCGAAAATGTGATCGGCTTTGCGAAACGGCTGTTCAGGCCGCTTCGTTGGCAGCGCTCGGTTGGCCGAGGTCGGCGGTGTCGAGCAGGGTCTCGATATCCAGCAGGATCAGCATGCGATCGTCCTGGGTGCCGATGCCGGAAATGAACCGGGTATCGACGGCGGCACCAAACTCCGGGGTCGGGCGGATCTGCTCTGCGTTGAGCGGGATAACGTCGGAAACGCTGTCCACGACGATGCCGACAACGCGGTCCTCGACGTTGAGCACGATCATTACGGTGAAGGCGTCATAGCGGGCTTCGTCCAGGCGCAGCTTCAGGCGCAGGTCGATGACTGGCACGATGGTGCCGCGCAGGTTGATCACGCCCTTGATGTAGTCCGGTGCGTCTGGGACGCGGGTGACTGCGTCGTAGCCGCGGATTTCCTGCACCTTGAGGATATCCACGCCGTAGTGCTCGTTGCCGAGGGTGAAGCTGAGGTATTCGCCACCGGTGGTGTCGGCGGAGGTGCTGCGGGAGTCATTCATGGCGGATCCTGGTCCTGGCGGGCTGCCGATGTGATGCGGCTGAAGCACCGGTATCGGCGTTGTGGCAAGGGACTTTAGGAGGCCAGCGGGAGAAGCCCCGATGTGATTCGGCGTCGAGGCTGAAATGTGCGATGCATCAAGTTTCAGGCCGCCAGTTTTCCGTCATCTCGGAGGCCCTGACAGCGCCGTTCCGACCTGGACACCGCCTGCGGATGCAGGCGGGGTTGTGCGCGGCTTTGGGCGGAGAAAGTGCCGTCGTCCAGGGTTCAAATTCGGATGTCCGCCAGGGTGTCCACCTCAATCGCCATTGCTGCGTGCCTTGCGTAAACGATCAATGCGGAAGATATAGCGCTGGATGCTGTTGTCCGCGCCGCGCGGCAGGTCGTCGAAGCGCAGCCCGATGCGGGTCATCTCCGTGCCATTGGGCTGCTTCTGTTGGCGCAGGTTGCAGACCACCAACGGGGTTGGAATCGGGGCGCTTTCAGGGATCTCCAGCAGGCAGTTGTAGCGGTTCTGCAGCTTGAGCAGGTTCTGATCGGGCGGCAGCAGCAGTGCGATGCCGCCGGCGCTTATGTCCAGCACCCGCCAGCGAGTGGCCTCGCCGCCGTCTGGGTCAGGCAGCACGCAATACGGCGAATCGCCAACCGGGGTCTCCAGTCGGTAGAACTCGCGCCGCTGCAGGTGATAGACCTCTTCCGGCAGTGGCACTTCAAAGGCGACATGGCCGTCGCGCTCGATACGTCGATGGCCTTCCAACTGGAAGCGCACCGTGACCTTGTCTACCTGGCCGAAGCAGAGCAGGTCGTTGGCGGTCTCGACCGTGCGGTTGATCGAGGGCACCGGGCTGGCATCCAGTACGAGGTGGCGCATGTCCACGTCCAATACCGCTGACGGGAAGGCCTGGTCACGCCCGTCCGGGTGCACATTGATCATCGAGCGTTGATCGATCATGGCCTGCAACAGGTGCCGCACCTGATGCGGGTTGCGCACCATGTAGCGGTCGTCGGCATACAGGTTGCCGGCGTGCGGGGAGGGCGTCGGTGCGGGCGATTCTTGGTCGGGCATGGACACGGTTGCGGTTGGGTCGATGATCGGCGCAGCGCTGATCAATGCGCTGCAAAGTGTGATAACGGCCGCCTTTTTAGCATCTTTAGCCGGACTGTTACGAGTTCCGCCATGCATCGGGGATTTGCCGACAGCGTTAAGGTGTTTGGCCGCTGTGGAACAACTGCCTTGCAGATAATCGAAATAACACTTCCATGCCAGCTTGATGGCGGCTGAATGTAGGTTTCATCTTTGAGAGTTTTGTGTGAAATATCGATGATTTGTGAGATCTATCACTGTTCTGCATATTGCGATCCCTGAGCATCTGCGACTACTTCCACCGCAGTACCCTCATAAGCAAGGGAACAGCAGATGAGCAAGGAAGCAGCAGATCAGTTCGATCAGTTGGGAGCGCTCTATGAGGACATGGCGACATGGCCCTTCCGCAAGTACATCGAGACACCAAGCGTGTTCGCTGCGCTGGGGCGGTTGGAAGGTTTGGATGTCCTCGAGTTCGGCTGCGGTAGCGGCTACTACTCACGGTTGCTGAAGCGTGCCGGCGCACGCATGGTGGTCGGCTATGACCTTGCCGAAGGCATGCTCGATTATGCGCGTCGTTGCGCCCAGCGCGATGCGCTGGACATCAGTTTCTGCTCCAGTTTGGAGGAGGCTGGCAATGCGGCGTTCGATGTAGTGCTGGCGGTCTATGTGCTGCCTTATGCCACGACGCTGGCTGAGCTCGATCAAATGGCGGCGCAGATGCTGGCGCCACTACGTGCGGGTGGCAGGCTGATTGCCCTGCCCATCCACCCGCAATACGCACCTGCGCCCAATTATTACCAAGGCTGCGGCTTCATGCTGACGCCGGATGACAGCACGCAGCCACATCGCGAAGGTGGGCGCCTGCGTCTGGATCTGCGCTATCGCCAGTACGACGCCAGCGTGCACGCCTGGTACTGGTCGCAACAGGCAATTGAGGCGGCATTGCGCAAGGCTGGCGCGGACGCGATCCAATGGTCCAATCCAACGCTCGCGGCCAAGCACGATTTACCCGAGGTGCCGCCAGCACTGCAGGCGTATGTGCATGAGCCACATGCGGCAATCATCGGGTGTCGCAAGCGCTAGCTGCGATTGCAAATAGATAGTGTTTTCCGGCGACCGCGGAGTTGCCGCCAATGAACCAACTATTCGTTCCTGCCCCCGGCCGAACATCCGGGGTGCTGAGCGATCCTGAGGATCAGGTAATGTCCATTGAAGTGGAAGTGCGACTTTCCATCGAAGCGGTGGATGAGACTGAGTACCGTGCCTTCCATCGGGAGAGTCAGGCTTCTTTTTTCTACGATTGGCGCTTCCTGCGCGCCGCGGAGCACTCACCGTTGCTGGCGATCAACGGCGCGTTCTATCTGCTGGCACGCACTGATGGTCGTTTGGTAGGGTTCTTGCCTGCCTATCTGCAATCAGTGCATACCGTCGATCCGTTCGGGTTGCTGGCGCGGACTGCGGGAATAGAGAGTGACCGCGGCCAGAGCGCGCTGTTCAGTCATGTAATGCACTGCTTTGACAGCGAAGTGATGGCGTTGCCTGGTGCCGCCGTCGAGGCAGCACTGGTGCGCGCCTTGAAAGCGCTGGCAGTTTCTCTGCACGCGCACTATGTGGGGGTTCTGAACGTGGCGCACGAGCCAGCACGACAACAGCTGGCGGAGCAGGGTCTGGAAGTTCGTTATCTGGTTGACAGGTATTTCATGGACATGAGCCGCTTCGATGGGTTCGACGCGGTACTGAAGGCGCTGCCCAGGGATGGGCGCTATGAGATGACCCGACAGTTGCGCAAATTCGCTGCCGCCAACGCGCAAATCGGGCTGCACGCTCCGCCTTTCGATCAGCGCCTGGAGCAGTTGACCGAACTGTGTCAGCAGACCACTGCGCGCAACGGCACCCCGCAGTACTTCCCTGCGCAGGCGCTGGCCCGTTTCGTGCGGACCTGCGATGGGCTGGTGCGGCTTGTGCTGATTGAAGACAAGGGTGTGGTCGTGGGCGGACTCATCTGCTTCGTTGATGGTCCGCTGATGTGCATCTGGTCGGCGGGCATGCGTTATGACCTGACCGAGTACAGTCCCTACACGGTCAGTTTTGCGTATGCCTACGAGTGGGCATTGGCCGCCGGTGTGCGCACCATCGAAGCTGGGCGTTTGAACGCGCGCATCAAGACCCGCCTGGGGCTGCAGCCCCTGCCGCTGTATTCGGCGACCAGCATTGTGGCCGCTTGAGTTCTATCCGTTTCGCCACTCCAAGGGAACTGACATGGGCACGCTGCATCCGAAGATTCTTCCCGACGACTTCTGCGCCTTCTCGCAGACGCTGGAGGGCAGGGTCAGGTCCCGTCATCACGCCGAGTACGCCAGCTGGTATTACAGCACCGCGTGGAACAAGCGTGATTTTGAGCGCTATCCGGAGTACATCGTCCGCGCCGCGTCCATCGACGATGTAGTCAAGAGCGTCAACTTCGCCCGCTCGCACCGGCTGCGCGTAGCCTTGAAGGGATCCGGGCATAGCTATGCTGGCAGTTTCTTCCACCGTGGTGGCGTATTGCTGGATCTGTCAGCGCTGAACATGATAGACGTGGATGCACAGCACGAGCGGGCAACGGTTGGGCCTGGCGTTACCAGCGGCATGCTATCCGATGCCCTGGCACCGCATGGGTTGGCGTTTCCAACCGGCCATGGTAGCAACGTAGGATTGGCGGGCTTCCTGCTCGGCGGCGGTCTGGGCATCAACTGCGATGCATGGGGTGGCATGAGCACTTTCAATGTCATTGCAGTGGATGTGGTGACTGCAGACGGACGATTGCTGCATGCCAATGAGACCGAGAATGCCGAAGTGCTGTGGGCGGCGCGTGGTGGCGGTCCGTGCTTGTTCTTCGCGGTGGTTCGTTTCCATCTGAAGGTATGGCCGAAGCCGAAGGCAATCCTGGCACGCAGCTACCCGGTGGATGCGGTCAACCTCAAACATGTGCTGCGGGCACTGTGCACGCGGCGCGATGATCCGCGCATGCAGATCATGGTGGCGCTGGGTGGTGCGGAGGGATTGCCTGCAGCCTTGAGCGCCAGCGTCTTCTGCGACGACATGAGGCAGGCCACCGTGCTGCATGAGGCTTTGCGCGCGGATGTGGATCCGTGGGTGGGGGAGTTCGGTGAGCGGGCGCTGGGCAGCTTCGACCCCATCTATGAGCAGACCCAACAGGCCATGGTCAGCAAGCGCTACCGGGCCGACAACATCATGAGCGACGCGGTGGAGCAGGTCGCTGATGCGCTGCTTTCCGGCATGCGGGCCCGGCCTTCGCCGAGGACGTTATCGCTGGTGATCATGCGGCCGGAGCGCGGCTATGGCGACGCGGCGTACTCGTTGCACGGGCGGATGTCGGTATCCACCTACGCGCAGTGGAACGACGAGGACGAGGACGAGCTGAACCGGGATTGGCTGCGCGGCGTATACGACGAGCTGGCCCGATTTGCGACCGGCAGTTACATCAATGAGTTCGACCTTGAGACGCGCTCGCAAGAGGTAGCCAGTTGCTACTCGGAGGACAGCTGGTGGCGACTGCAGCGGCTGCGCCAGCGCTATGACGCGGCGGGTGTCTTCCCGGGTGTGTCGGTGCTGGGGGCGGACGTCGCAGAGCGCGAGTATGTCGCGGGCTGAAGCGTGGCGGTAACCGGAGGGATCGCTGCAGGGCGACACAAGGAATCTGGCTGACGCAAGGATGGGCAGATGCTGTACGGCGTCAACAACGCGCAGCGGAACGCCATGGCGCCCGACGATGGCGAGCAGAACCAAAGGTCCTGCCCGCCATCTCCATCGCTGGCTTAGAACTCCTGCCAGTCATCCGTGCTGGCAACCGGTGTGCGGCTGGCCGGCTTGGGGATGGCGCGCAATGCTGGCCGTCCACGCGGCGGCGCCGCGCCTGGGCTGGCAGCGACCTTGGCCAACGTTGCACTGACCGAGCCAGCCAGTCGGAACTGCGCGACCGCCTCGGTGAGCTGGAGCGCCTGATCCTCCATCGAGCGTGCTGCGGCGGTGGCTTCTTCGACCAGCGCAGCATTCTGCTGGGTGCTTTCGTCCATCTGCATGACGGTCTGGTTGACCTGGTCGATACCGGTGGACTGCTCCTGCGAGGCAGAGGAGATGTCAGCCATGATGGTGGTGACGCGCTGCACCGAGGCAACGATCTCGTCCATGGTGTTGCCGGCGTTGCGCACCAGTTGCGAGCCCTCGGCGACCTTGTCGACCGAGTTGTCGATCAATCCCTTGATCTCCTTGGCCGCTGCCGCCGAACGCTGCGCCAACGTGCGAACTTCAGAGGCAACCACCGCAAACCCGCGACCTTGGTCGCCGGCACGCGCTGCTTCCACCGCTGCATTGAGGGCGAGGATGTTGGTCTGGAAGGCGATGCCATCGATCACGCTGATGATGTCGGCGATCTTCTTCGACGAGGCTTCGATCGCGCTCATGGTGGTCACCACCTGCCCAACCACGCTGCCACCCTGTGCTGCGACCTCGGCGGCACCGCGTGCGAGCTGATCAGCCTGGCGCGCATGCTCTGCATTCTGGCGTACGGTGGAGGTGAGTTCCTCCATGGATGCAGCGGTTTCCTCCAGGTTGGCCGCCTGCTGCTCGGTGCGGCGTGAGAGATCATCGTTGCCGGTGGCGATTTCGCTGGCCGACAGGCTGATACTGCCGCTGGCCGCCTGGATACGCGAGACGATGCTGGTCAACTGATCCATGGTGGCGTTGCCATCGTCACGCATGCGGGCAAAAACCCCGCGGAAATCGCCTTCCATGCGCTGGGTCAGATCGCCCTGGGCAACCGCCTTCAGCAGCTGCGAAAGGTGTCCAAGGTTGTCCTCCGTGGTCTCCATCAACGAGTTGACGCCACCGACCATGTCGCGGAAATCGTGCTCGAACTGGTCTGCATTGCCACGTTGGCTGAAGTCGCCGGCCGCGGCTGCATGGGCCAGGCGCTTGATTTCGTTGTTGATCGTCGAAAGGCTGGCTTTGGTGTTGTCCATGGCCTGGGTGATGGCGGCTTTCTCGCCAGGCAGACGATCCATGTCCACCGACAGATCGCCACGGGCGTAGTGGCGCATCACCTCGACGACCCGCATCTTGACGCCGATGTGCTGCGCAACCAGCGTGTTGACTTCGCGCACCATGCGTCCGTACTCGCCGGGGAAGCGGGACTCGTCAATGCGGAAGCTGATCGTCCCCTGGTCGTGTTCGCGCGCCATCTCGATCTGTGCGCCGATAACGGCCTTCAACTGGTTCTGCACGCGCTGCATCGATGCAAGCAGGGCGCCGACTTCGTCCTTGCGGCTGCCGTCGATGCTGCTGTCCAGGCGACCATTGGCGACATCGTCCGCGGCGCGTAGTGCATCGTTCACCGGACGCACGATGGCGCGCACGATCACCACGCCCAGCGCGACGGACAACAGGCCGAGCAACAGCATGCAGACGATGATGGCGGTAGTGCTGCGTGTCTGCGCAGCCTTGGCTGCTGCGACTTCCTTGTCCAGTACCGAGGCAACGTGACCGCTGAGTTTCTCCACCGCGTCGAACAGGTCGCGGCGGCTGACGCGCGATTGATCGTTGGATATGGTCTGGGCCAGTTCGGATTGACCTTCGTTGATCGCCTTCTCAATCAAGGCATGCGCACTGAAGTAGGCCTCCAGCGTCTTGCCCAGTTCGGCGTACAGACTCTGCTGCGTGCTGTCGGCGGGCAATGCTTCGTACTGCTTGCGGTGTTCGGCCAGTTTCTGCCGCTGTTCGATGATGCGCTGGTTGTACTCGGCAACGAAGGCTGGCTCGTTCAGATGGGAAAGCTGGGACAACTCGGCGATGCGGATCTCGGCCAGATCCGCACGCATCCGCTCCAGATACTGCACGGCTGGCATGTAGCGGGTGCTGACCTGGTCGAGCTGGGCGGTGGCCTGGTGCAGGCGCTGTACGGCAAAGCCGCCCATGGCGAGGGTGGTCAGCGTGGTCAGGGTGAAAGCAACTGCGAGTTTTCTGGCGATGCTGAGGTTGCGAAAGAACTCCATCTCTGACTCTCCGGATCGACTGCAGATATGGGCGCTGCGCAGGTCGCTTTCCAACCGTCTTTCGCACAGCGTAGTGTCTACGCCGCAAGCCTATGCGGGCGTTGTCATAGCCGATAAGGGGTCGTCTCAGAAAACGGAAAATAAAGCACGCTAAGCCGGTTGCAGCGGCCGTAGCGGCCTGAACTTGCCCGCGCCGATCTTGGCGCTGCTGCGCCAGAGGTAATCGCC
>NZ_JBRREG010000025.1:0-50848 GCF_056760155.1 Stenotrophomonas sp. STEN022 | reverse complement strand
CGGGAGAGGGGTAGGGGTGAGGGCAGCTCTTGCTCTGGCCTTCGCTCCCGCAACAACCAAAAAAAACAAAAACGCCGCCCTACAAGGCGGCGTTTTTGTGCGGTGGACGCTGACAGACCATCAGCTTCGCGGCTTACGCCGCTCCCACATCACCTGCACCGTCCGCCGCCGGCGGGTTCAAGCCCAGCCAGCCGCCGATGATGCCGCGGGCTTCGTCCACGCCCTGGCGCGATTCGCCGGAGAAGGTCTGCACGCTGACCGTGTCACCGAAAACCGAGTGCAGTTCCTTGCGCACCTTCTGCAGGGTCTGCATCTGCTGGCCTCGGCCCAGCTTGTCAGCCTTGGTCAGCAGCGCGTGCGCCGGCAGGCCGCGCTGTACCGCATACCCCAGCATCTGCCGGTCGTAGTCCTTCAGCGGATGACGGATGTCCATCACCACCACCAGGCCCTTGAGCGCGTTGCGGGTGCGGAAGTACTGGTCAATGAAGGCCTGCCAGTGGGCCTGCAGGTCCAGCGGCACCTTGGCGTAGCCGTAACCGGGCAGATCGACCAGATGCGCCTCGGGGGTTACCTCGAAGAACACCAACTGCTGGGTGCGGCCGGGGGTCTTGGAGACGCGGGCCAGTGAGTTTTGGCGGGTCAGCGCGTTGAGCGCGCTGGACTTGCCGGCGTTGGAGCGACCGGCAAATGCCACTTCGGCCCCCAGATCCGGCGGCAATTGCCGGGAATTGTGGGCGGAAAGGTGGTAACGGGCGCGTTCGATGAGCAATGACATGTGCATAGGATCGCATGTTGCGACGCCGCGCGTCGGCCTGGCCGCTGTCCCGGGACCACCGAGCCGGCCGATTTTGCTGCACTGCTGCGTTGACCGTGCCGCAAAACGCCGTTGATAATCCGGGCGATGCCGGCGGAAAGCCCCGCCCGGCCCGGTCCACACGGAGCTTCAGCATGCGCCATGCTCGTGTTCTTGCCGTTGCAGCACTGGTAGTCCCCGTAATCGCCGCCGTTGCCTTTGCCCAGAGCTCGGTCATCGCCGTGCCGGACAATGCGCCTGTACAAACCGCTTCGCTGGAGATCGACTTCAGCAAGACCAAACCCGGTGATGCCAAGGCCGGCGAGGCCAAAGCGTCTACCTGCGCGGCCTGCCACGGTGCCGACGGCAATTCGGCCGTGGAGATCTACCCGCGCCTGGCCGGGCAGAGCGAGCGCTATATCGCCAAGGAAATGGCCCTGATCGCCAGCGGCCAGCGCACCGAAGGCGCGGTCGCCGCGATGCTGCCGTTCATGGAAGGGCTTACCCCGCAGGACATGCGCGATATCGGTGCCTTCTTCGCTACCCAGAAATCCGGTGCCGGTGTGGCCGATGACGCCGTGGTCAGCGAAGGCCCCTACCAGGGGATGAAGTTCTTCGAAGTCGGCCAGAAGCTTTACCGCGGCGGCGACACCAGCCGCAACATCCCGGCCTGCATCGCCTGCCACGGCCCGACCGGCGCAGGTAACCCGGGCCCGGCCTATCCGCATATCGGCGGCCAACATGCCGGCTACATCGCGCAACGTCTGCAGCGCTACCAATCCGGCCAGACCGGTGAGGCCGATGCAGCACAGTTCAAGATCATGGCCCAGATCAGCCACGCGCTGACCGGACAGGAGATCCAGGCGCTGGCCAGTTACGTCCAGGGCCTGCATGATCGAGCCAACGATGCCGCGGTAGCCACCGCAGCCGCGCAACCCTGATATCCGCCGGTCGCTCCGGCGACCCGGCAACTGCCCCACGCAGACACGCCGGCCGCGAGGTCGGCGTCTGTTTTTCCAACGGAGACCCACCACGATGAAGTTGTTCCCCCAACTGTTGCTGATGCTGCTGGCAATAGCCCCGCTCTCGGCCTGTGCCGCCTCCCCTACCGCGCCGGTCGAAGGCGATGACTATGAATTGATCGCCGAGCCGGGTCCGTTTGCGCCGCTGGCCGGCAAGATCGAGGTGGTCGAGGTATTTGGTTACACCTGCCCGCACTGTGCCCACTTCGAGCCGCAGTTGGAGGCATGGGTGGCCAAGCAGCCAGCCGACGTGCGCTTCACCCCGGTGCCGGCGGCGTTTGGCGGTTACTGGGATTCCTACGCGCGTGCTTTCTATGCAGCCGAGCAGGTCGGCGTACGCCAGCGCAGCCATGCCGACGTGTTCAAGGCGCTGCATGTGCAGGGCAGCCTGCCAGCACAGAATGTCACGCCCGACGAACTGGCAACCTTCTATGCCCAGTACGGTGTGCAGCCGCAGCGCTTTGTCGAAGCCCTGCGCAGCCCGCAGGTGGATGACAAGGTCAAGTACGCCCGCGCCTTCGCCATGCGGGTCAAGGTCACCGGCACGCCGATGCTGGTCGTCAATGGCAAGTACCTGGTCAAGGGCAAGACCTTTGATGACACCCTGCGCATTGCCGGTGCCCTGGTGGCACGCGAACGCAGCGGCGCCAGCCGCCGCTGAAACCTCGGCTGAAGCCCGGCTGAGCCGGGCCACCTGTTCAGCCGAATACGCACATAATGCGTCCCTGCGCGCCGGTTGCAGTCTCACTGCCCAGCGCCCCAAACACACCCTGCTGGAGACCCCTCCCGATGAAGATCCGCTTCGCCCTGGCCCTGACCGCCCTGTTGCCGCTGATGGTTGCCTGCAAAGCCCAGGACGGCACTGCTGATACCACCGCTCCGGCAGCCCCGGCCGCAACCGAAGCCGCTCCGGCTGCCACCCCGGCCCCGGCCGCTGAAGGTGCCGCCGCTGAAGGCGCTACCGCCGCTCCGACTGCCACCGACGCCGCTCCGGCTACCCCGGTCCCGGCACAGGCCCGCCTGGTCGGCCCGGAGCCGGTTGCCGGCACCGACTATGTCGCCATCGAAGGCGGCCAGCCGTTCCAGCCGGCTACCGGCAAGGTCGAAGTGGCTGAGATCTTCGGCTATGTCTGCCCGGCCTGCGCCCGCTTCCAGCCGCTGATCAGCTCGTGGAAGGCCGGTCTGCCTTCGGACGTGAGCTTCGTCTACGTGCCGGCCGCCTTTGGCGGTACCTGGGACAACTACGCGCGTGCCTTCTACGCTGCTGAAACCCTGGGTGTGCAGGAAAAGACCCACGACGCGCTGTACTCGGCCATCCACATCGAGCAGACCCTGAAGGGCGAGCGCGGCAGCGATTCGGTCCAGGACATCGCCAACTTCTACGGCAAGTACGGCGTTGATCCCAAGACCTTCGCCGACACCATGGGCAGCTTCGGCGTCGCCGCCAAGGTCAACCGTGGCAAGCAGTTCGCCCAGCGCAGCAAGATCGCCGGTACCCCGTCGCTGATCATCAACGGCAAGTACCTGGTCAAGGGCAAGGGCTATGAAGACATGCTCCGCATTGCCGACCACCTGATCGCGCGCGAACGCGCCGCCAACGCCAAGTGAGGTATCAAGGGCCTCGGCAACGAGGCCCTTGAGTTCGACCCGTCGTGAAATCCCCCACCCAGACATTGCGATTGCTGACCGCCAATATCCAGGCCGGCTCCAGCACCCGCCGCTACAGCGACTATGTGACCCGCAGCTGGTCACATGCGCTGCCTGCCGGACAGAAACGCTCCAGCCTGGACGCGATCGCCAAGCTGGCCAGCGGCCGCGACATCGTCGGCCTGCAGGAGGCCGATCCGGGTAGCCTGCGCTCGGGCTTCACCAACCAGACCCATTACCTGGCCGAACGTGCCGGCTTCAACTATTGGGCGCACCAGCCCAACCGCCGCATGGGCGGCGTGGCCTCCAGCGCCAATGGTTTGCTGAGTCGTTTGGAACCGGTGGAAGTTCAGGACCACGCCCTGCCCGGCCGCATCGGTGGCCGTGGCCTGCTGGTCGCCCGCTATGGCGATGGCGATGAAGGCCTGACCGTGGCGGTGGCACATCTATCGCTGGGCACCGGCTCGCGCCTGTCGCAGTTGGACTTCATTTCCGACGTATTGGCGGATCATCCCAACGCGGTATTGATGGGCGACTTCAACTGCAAAGCGGATCGCCCGGAAATGCGCGTGCTGTACCACAAGACCCGGCTGCAGCCGCCGAGCTGCCTGGTGCCGACCTTCCCCAGCTGGGGGCCGGACCGCGCCATCGACCACATCCTGATTTCCGACAACCTGAAGATGCTCGACACCCGCGCCGTTCCTGCCGCGCACTCGGACCATCTGGCCGTGGAAATGGAAGTCGAAGTCCCTGCCGACAGCCTGCGCTGAGTGCAGGCTCAGCCGGCCACCGCGGCCGGCGGTGGTCGCCGCCGCGCGGTCAAGGTACTGCCCGCCGACGCCAACACCGTGCAGCCGATCGCCAGCCACTGCAGGCCGGTCAGGTGTTCGTGCAACAACAGCAGCGCCCACAACGCCGCCACTGCCGGCTCCATGCTGATCAGGATGCCGAAGGTTTCCTTGGGCAGGCGCTTGAGCGCCATCATTTCCAGCGACATAGGGATGGCACTGGACACCACCGCCACCACGAAACCGGCCAGCAGAATCTTCGGCTCCAGCAGCGCCATGCCCGCATGCGCAACGCCGACCGGTACCACCACCAACGATGCCGCCAGCAAGCCCAATGACACGCTGTGCCCAGCATGCAGATGGCCGGTGCGCTTGCCGTAGATGATGTAAAGCGCCCAGCACAGCGCTGCCCCCAGCGCATACATGACCCCGACCGGGTCCAGCGCCTGGCCACCATCCAGCGGCAACAGCAACACCAGCCCGACCAGCGCACAGCCAACCCAGACGAAATCAATCGGCCGCCGCGAGGAGAACATCGCCACCGCCAGTGGACCCGTGAACTCGATGGCAACGGCAATCCCGAACGGAATCGTGCGCAACGCCATGTAGAACAGCAGGTTCATCAGCCCCAGCGTCAAGCCGTAACGCAGAATCGCCGCACCATCAGCACGGCTGGTATGCCAGCGCCACGGCCGCCACAGCAGCAACAGGAACAGCGCCGAAAAGCCCACGCGCAACGCGCTGGTGCCTTGCGCACCAATGATGGGAAACAGGTTTTTGGCGTAGGACGTGCCGATCGACAACGAGGTCACCGAGCCGAGTACCGCCAGCACCGGCAACAGCGATGCGAATCGGGAATTTTGCATCCCGCTAGTGTATTCGGCCGCTGGTGCAAACGCTTGGGCGAAATGGCCGTGGGTGCCAGCTCCGATGATGTCGCCGGACCTGCGTGGCGGTGCGGCCACCATCGCCGCTGGACAGGCATCAACCATCACCTCGACTGGTTGATGCCTGGCACGCGCGGCGTGCTACTGGATGAAGGCAATACGCTGCATGTGCGTGTTGTTGGCCGCCGCCAACACCTTGGCCATCACCTGGTACTGCGCATCCGGCGAGGCGTCGATGCGCAGCTCGGGCTGGTTGCCCTCATGCAGATCGGCCTGTGCCTGCAGGCGCGCCTGCAAGTCGCCTATCGCCAGCAACTCGCCGTTCCAGAAGAGCTGGTCGGATGCATCCACCCGCAACTCGATCGGCGGTGGCGGCTCGACTCGTTGCACGATCTTGTCGGTTTGTTGTGGCAGATCCACCGGGATAGGCACCGACACCATCGGTGCGGTAACGATGAAGATGATCAACAACACCAACATCACGTCGACCAATGGGGTCACGTTGATATCGGCCAGTGGACGCCCGCTATTGCCTGCTGCACTGAATGCCATTCCAGTTCCCCCAGGGCGAGGCCGGCGGCCTCGCCACCGAAGCTACGCCTGCTGCCGAGGGTTTCCAGCAATTCCGCGGTTTCTGTTCAGCTTCCATTTGCACGTAAGGGGCGCGCTTGTTCATGTGCGGGTCGGGCTGCTGCTCTGCCGTTGACGCTGCGGCCGTTATCCTTCTGCCATGAATAAAATCTTCCTGCTGCCTCTGGCTACCCTCGCCGCGCTGCTCAGCGCCTGCGTCCAGGCCCAGAATCTGGACGCACAACGCACCGCGATGCGCACCGCCATCGACAATGCCGAGCGCGGGCAATTCGATGCCAACGCCGCCGCGCCGCTGCGGAATCATCCGCTGTACGGCTGGTTGGAGTTCAGCGCCCTGCGCCGCAATATCGACACGCTTCCCAATACGCAGGCGCAGGACTTCCTCAAGCGCTACCAGGGTCAGGCCGTGGCCGAGAGCTTCCGTTCGGCCTGGTTGCCTGCCCTCGCCCGCCGCCAGGACTGGCCGACCCTGCTGGCCAACTGGAAAACCAGCAGCGATCCCGGCCTGCGCTGTGCCGAACTCAATGCACGGCAAGCCACCGGCAAGGCCGATGCGCAATGGACCAGCGATGCCCAGTCCCTCTGGCGCAGCGCCGGCAAGTCGCTGCCCGATGGCTGCGACCCGGTGTTTGCAGTCCTCGCCAGCCGCGGCGGCCTGACCCCAGCGCTGCGTTGGGAACGCATCGACGCTGCCGCCGATGCACAGCAACCGGCGGTAATGCGTGCCGCCGCACGCGGTCTGCCAGCCGCCGAGCTTGCGCAGGCCAATGACTACGCTGCCTTCGTCGACAAGCCCGACGCGCGCGCCCTGAACTGGCCGAAGAACGAACGCAGTCGCCGCATCGCCATCGATGGCCTGCAGAAGCTGGCCAAGGCCGACCCCGGCGCCGCCGAGCTGCAGCTGCCGCAGTACGCGCAGGCGCTGGCCCTGAGCCCCCAGCAGCAAGGCCAGGTGCTCTACGAGATCGCTTTGTGGACGGTGGCCTCTTACCTGCCGGATTCGGCACGGCGCCTGGCCGCCGTACCCGAATCGGCCTATGACGAACGCCTGCACGAGTGGCGCACCCGCGAAGCGATGGCGCGCGGCGACTGGCCGGCGGCACTGACCGCCATCCGCAAGATGCCGGCCAGCCAGCGCAACGATTCGCGCTGGCGCTGGTTCGAGGGCCGTCTACTGGAGAAAACCGGCAAGCCGGCCGACGCGACCGCGCTGTACCGCGCCGCCTCGACCGAGCCGACCTTCCACGGTTTCCTGGCCGCCGACAAACTCAAGCAGCCCTACAACCTGTGTCCATGGAATCCGGGCGACAGCGCAGCGGCAAAAGCCGTAGTTGCCCGTGACCCGGCGCTCGTGCGCGCCATCGAGTTGTTCAAGATCGAACGCCCAAGCTGGGCCGCGCGCGAATGGGCCGAGGCCTTGTCGCGTTTCGACGATAGCCAGCGCCGTCTCGCCGTGGAAGTAGCCAGCAACAACGGTTGGTTTGACCGCGCGGTGTTTGCATTGAAAGGCCCGCAGGAGTTGCGCCTGTACAACCTGCGCTTCCCGCTGCACCACGACGACACGATCCGCCGCGAGGCCGCCCGCAATGCGCTGGACCCGGCGTGGATTGCGGCGGAAATCCGCGCCGAGAGCATCTTCAATCCGAATGCACGTTCGCCGGCCAACGCCATGGGCCTGATGCAGGTATTGCCCGCCACCGGCGCCAGCGTGGCCAAGAGCATTGGTCTGAGCGGTTATGGCGGTGCGTCCAGCCTGTATGACTCGGATACCAACATCGCCATCGGTACCGCCTATCTGCGCCAGCTGATGGACAAGTACAACGGCCTGCCCTACGTCACCATCGCCGCCTACAACGCCGGCCCCACCCCGACCGCACGCTGGCAGAGTCAACGCCCGAACTACGACCCGGATCTCTGGATCGAGACCATCAGCTACAAGGAAACGCGCGAATACGTGGCGCGCGTGCTGGCCTTCAGTGTGATCTACGACTGGCGCCTCAACAACAACGCCCTGACCCTGAGCGACCGCATGGTCGGCAAGACCCAGGGCGCGCGCAAAGCCTTCAGCTGCCAATCGGCCCCCTAACACCTGTAGAGCCGAGCCATGCTCGGCACTATCGCTTCAGTCCCTCTCCCGCTAGCGGGAGCGGGGTTGGGGTGAGGGCAGCTTTTTCGCTTGCAAAGCCCCTGCCGAGCATGGCTCGGCACTACCGCTCTAGCCCCTCTCCTGCGAAGCGGGAGAGGGGTTGGGGTGAGGGCCGCTTTTCGCGGAAGAGCCCCTGCCGAACATGGCTCGGCACTACATGTGCGACGCCTCATCCGACTTATCATGGCCGCATGAAGACTTATCTCGTCGGCGGCGCTGTCCGCGATTCCCTGCTCGGCCTGCAGGCCGGTGACCGTGACTGGGTGGTGGTCGGTGCCACGCAAGCGCAGATGGAAGCGGACGGCTTCAAGGCCGTGGGCAAGGATTTCCCGGTATTCCTGCATCCGCTGACCGGTGAGGAATACGCATTGGCGCGCACCGAACGCAAATCCGGCCACGGTTATCGTGGCTTCGTGGTCGATGCCGATCCTTCGGTGTCGCTGGAAGAAGATCTGCAACGCCGCGACTTCACCATCAATGCGATTGCCCGCGATGAGGAAACCGGCGAGCTGGTCGATCCATGGGGCGGTGTGCGCGACATCGAGCAACGCATACTGCGCCATGTCGGCCCGGCCTTTGTCGAAGACCCGTTGCGGGTGCTGCGTGCGGCACGCTTCATGGCCCGCTTCGCCCCCTTGGGCTTCACCCTGGCACCGGAAACCGCCGCATTGATGCGCGATATGGCAACCAGCGGTGAACTCGATGCTTTGGTGCCGGAACGCATCTGGCAGGAACTGCGTCGCAGCCTGACCATGAAACAACCCTCCGCCTTCCTGCGTTGCCTGCATGACACCGGCGCGTTGGCGGTGATCCTGCCGGAAATAGATGCGCTGTACGGCGTACCGCAACGCGCCGAGTTCCACCCGGAAGTGGATACCGGCGTACACCAGGAAATGGTCAGCGACATGGCTGCGCAGCTGGCGCCGGGCGACGACCTGATCGGCTTCGCCGCCCTCACCCATGATCTGGGCAAGGCATTGACCCCGACCGACGAACTGCCGCGCCACATCATGCACGAGCAGCGCGGCCTGAAGCCGCTGGCCAAACTCTGCGAGCGCCTGAAGGTTCCACTCGACCATCGCCAATTGGCGGAAGCGGTCTGCCGCGAACACCTCAACGTGCATCGCATCGACGAACTGCGCGATGCCACCGTGCTTGAGCTGATCCAACGCTGCGACGGTTTCCGTCGCCCCGAACGCATCGCACAGATGGCCCTGGTCTGCGAATGCGACAAACGCGGCAGGCTCGGCTTCGAAGACAGCGACTACCCACAGCGCGCCACCCTGCAGCGCCTGCATGCGGCTGCGCTGGCGATCAATGCACGCGACATCGCTACCGAAGGCCTGCAAGGCCCAGCTATCGGTGAAGCCTTGAAGAAGGCGCGTATCAAGGCAATCAGCGCGGCGCGGTGATTGCCAGACGCTGTCGCGACCCTTTGCCGTTGTGGTAGCGGCGTAAGCCGCGAAGCTGATGGTGCATCGCCAACAGCAGCAACTGCAATTGCGCAATCTGCTGCTGCCTTTCGAATTGGTGGCTTCGCGGCTTAAGCCGCTCCCACAAACCTGCAAACGGCGGCTTCAGATCTTCAGATAGACTTTTCGGCGATCCATCCATGCCATCGGCAACCACCAGATCGCCACGAAACTCATGGCCATCACCAGCGAGGCGAACTGCGCGCCTCCCAGCGGAGTCAGCCAGCGGTTGAACAGCTGCTCCCACAGCCAGTTCCAGCTGCCGGTGGCCATCATCGCCAACACCATCGCCGAGGAGCCGGCATAGGCGGTGATCGCGTTGACACCGAAACGGCGCCCGAGCGCGGGCCAGTGCCGACAATCGATCAGGATGTGCGCCAGCCACAACCCCGCAAATGCCCAACCGCCCGTCCACAGCACATACGACGAGGTCCACAGGTTCTTGTTCAAGGGCAGCCACAGCGCCCACAGGCCGCCGGCAATCAACAGCAACACAGCAGCAGGCAGCAATCGCCAAGGGCGCTGCCGCAACAATGCACCGGCACGCAGGCCGAGCAAGGTCGAGGCAAGTGCACCCAGCGTGGACACCATGCCTTCCGGATCATGGCCATGACCTGTGACCGGATCGTACTGATACAGCAGCGCCCCAAACAACGCGGTATCCACACGACTGCTGAGATTGAGCCAGGGCGCCAACGATCCACCCGCCACCAATAGCGCAGCGTAGCCGGTCAACAACACGCCGATGCACAGCCACTGCAAGCGCGGCTTCAGCCAGATCGCCGCCATGCCAGCAAGCGCGAAGCATAGGCCAATGCGTTGCAGCACGCCCCATGGCCGGTAGTGCGCCAGGTCCAGCCACCACCAGGCAAGGAAGTGCAGCAGCAGGCCCAAACCGAGGATGCGCCCGGCGCGGATCAACACCGTGCGCGTCAATGCACCACGATCAGCGCCCTGCTCCACCCGCGGTACCACGCCCAGCGCGATGGACACGCCGACGATCACCAGGAAGAACGGGAACACCAGATCGGTCGGCGTGCAGCCATTCCATTCCGAGTGCAGCAGCGGCGCGTAGACGTGGCTCCAGCTGCCAGGGTTGTTGACCAGCAGCATGGCCGCGACGGTGATGCCACGCAGGGCATCCACCGAGGCATAACGGATGGATTTATTCATGGGCGCTGCTCACAAGCCGGAACTCAGTCGCGCTGACCGGCAATCCAGGTACCCTGCACCTGCAGGTCGCTATCCAGCAGGACGAAGTCGGCCTGGTAGCCGACTGCTATCTGCCCGTAACGATCATCCAGGCCCAGGAACTGCGCCGGATACGTCGATGCCATGCGCGAGGCTTCGGCCAGCGAGAGACCCAACAAACCAACGGTATTGCGTACCGCAGTGATCATGTCCAGGGCCGAGCCGGCCAAGGCGCCAGCGGCATTGCGAACCACGCCATCAACGGCGGTGATGGTTTCGCCATACAACTCGAACGCCGGATTGTCCGAGCCGACCATCGGCATTGCATCGGTGACCAGGAATACCTTGCCGCGCGGCTTGGCCGCCAGCGCCACGCGCAGGCTGGCCGGGTGTACGTGCACGCCATCAACGATGACACCGCACCAGCTATCGGCATCTTCCAAGGCCGCGCCCACCGCGCCGGGATCGCGCCCCTGCAGCGGCGACATCGCGTTGTACAGATGGGTGAAACCGGTGATGCCTGCATCAAGCCCGGCGCGGATTTCGTCGTAGGTACCAGCGGTATGACCGGCAGCAACGATGGCGCCGTTGGCGACCATCTGCTGGATCGTTGCCAGCGGCACCCGCTCTGGTGCCAGGGTAATCAGGGTGACGCCGTTGTCCAGCGCCGTCGCCATGCGCACTTCATCGGCATCCGGCACGCGGAACTTGCCCGCATCGTGTGTGCCCTTGCGCGCCGGTGCGATATACGGGCCTTCCAGATGGATGCCGAGCACGCCCGGCACCTTGCTGGCGATTGCCTCGCGCGTCGCCTGCACCGCGCGCGCCATTACCTCGGCATCGTCGCTGATCAGGGTCGGCAGCATGCCGGTGGTGCCGTAGCGGCGATGCCCAGCCACCATCGTGCGCAGCGCATCGACGTCGGTCTGGTTGTTGAACAGCGCGCCACCACCACCATTGACCTGGGCATCAATGAAACCGGGCAGCAGCCAGCCGCCGCCCAGGTCCACCTGCGCATCGGCCGCGGCAACCGCCGGGTCGTCGCTGGTGACGACCGCAGTGATGCGGCCGTCTTCGATCAATACCGCGACATCGTCACGGAAGTTCTCACCGGCAAGTACCCGGCCATTGCGCAGCGCGGTTTTCATCAGACCGTTTCCGTCACCTTGTTGAGGTGCGGCGGCAGGTCCGGGTTGTTGCCACGGCGCAGCGCAAGCGCGTTGATCGCGCGGTAGAAACTCTGGATGGTCAGCAACGGGGCGCACAGCGGGTGCGGTGCAGTGGCGGTCGGCAGGTTGCCGCCTTCGCCGGTCAGCCACACCTGCGCGCCGCGTGCGGCGAACTCTTCGGCCACGGCACGGGTGCCGGCGCCGGTTTCGTCGGGCTGTGCGAAGGCCAGCACCGGGAAATCGCGGCCGACCAGCGCCATCGGGCCGTGCTTCACTTCGGCCGAGCTATAGCCTTCGGCGTGCAGGCCGCAGGTTTCCTTGAACTTCAGCGCGGCTTCCTGTGCGGCAGCCAGGCCGGGACCACGGCCGAGCACGAACAGGTTGTGCGCATCAACCAGACCATCGGTCACCGCCGTCCAGTCGCATGCCCATGCCTCGGACATCGCGGCCGGCAGTGCATCCAGGGCGGCGATCAGTGCAGGATCGTTCTTCCAGTACGCGCCTAGCTGAAGGATCGCAGCCAGCGACGCCAGATAGCTCTTGGTCGCAGCGACACTGCGCTCGGCGCCGGCACCCAGCGGAATGACGGTTTCGGCCAGCAGTGCCAGCGGCGAATCCTCGACATTGACCAGTGCCACCACGCGCGCGCCGGCAGCCTTGGCAGCCTCGGCATTGCGCAGCAGATCCGGGCTCTTGCCCGACTGCGAAATCACGATATACAGCGCGCCGCGCAGCTGCAGCGGCGCTTCATAGACCGAGCCCACCGACGGCGATGCCGAGGCGGTCACCAGCCCGAGCTGGGTCTCGAACAGGTACTTGGCATAGGTTGCCGCGTGATCGGAACTGCCACGGGCGCAGGTGACAACGAACGGTGGCGGGTTCTGGCGCAGGTCGGCGGCCAGGGCCTGCACCACGTCGCGGTTGCGTGCGAACTGGGCGGCGATGACAGAGGCGCTTTCCGCGGCCTCGTTGAACATCAGGGTTTCGGTTTCACTCGGCAGTGCCATGGATCGTTACTCGGAGAGGTCGGGGGGAGATGAAGGAGGTCGCGACGGCTGCTGGCGCAGCGGTGCGGTGGAACCACGTACCACCAGCTGCGGTACGAAGCCCTGGTTCTGCAGCTGTGCCGGGCTGTCTTCGTAGGCATCGGTACGCAGCTGGCTGATCAGCAAACGCGCCGCGTGGCGGGCGATATCGCCGGTAGCCTGCTTGGCGGTGGTCAGCGCCGGCCACGACTGGCGCGAGAACGGGCTGTCCTCGAAACCGGCGATGGACAGGTCGTAAGGCACGTTCAAGCCGGCCGAATTGGCCGCAGCCAGCACGCCAGCGGCGATTTCGTCGTTGGAGCCGAAGATGGCGGTAGGCGGTTCACGCAGCGCCAGCAGGCGGCGCGCACCGCGGAAGCCATCGTCAAAGGTGTAGTCGCCCGGGATCACCAGGTGCTTGTCCAGCGGGATGCCATAGTCCTTCAGCGCCGCTTCGTAGCCGGCATAGCGCTCGCCACTGGAACGGTGCGAGGTGCCGCCCCACAGGAAGCCGATGCGCTGGTGGCCGAGCTGGATCAGGTGCTCGGTGATTTCGTAGGCAGCATCGCGGTCATCGACGAACACGCAGGGACCATCGCCCGGGTCTTCCGTGGCGGCGATGATGCGCACGGTCTTGATGCCGCGTGCATTGAGTGCGGCCACCAGCTCCGGGCGCTCGGACATCGGTGCGGTCAGCACCAGCCCGGCCAGGCGCGAACGCTGCACCCAATCAGCCAGTTCCTCGGCCAGCATCGGCGAGGTCGAATCGCAGGGATGGATCTGCAGGCCGAAGCCGGTTTCGCGGCAGGCCGACAACACGCCGTTCTGTACCCCGATGATGTGGTACGGATTGGGGTTGTCGTACACCAGCCCGATCACGAAGGTGGTGTTGCTGCGCAGGTTGCGCGCGGACGGATCGGGCTCATAGTCCAGCTCGGCCACCGCGCGCAGGACGCGCGCGCGGGTGGCCTGCATCACCGAAGGCTCGTTGTTGATCACCCGCGAGACGGTCTTCAAAGAGACCTTGGCACGCTCGGCGACATCCTTGATGGTGGGTCTACGCATTACCGGTTCCCGCGTTGGCTCGATTGCCGCCATGATGCTTGATTCAGGCGCCACGTGCCTTGCCCGCGTTATGACCAACGGTGCCGAAGTACAGGATGTACAGGTAGCAGGGGATCATCAGCGCGGCGAACACCAGCTGGAAGTGTTCCGGGTACGCATGCTTGAGCAGAGCGAAGGCCTGCGGGATGATCGCGCCACCGGCAATACCCATTACCAGCAGGGCCGAGCCGACCTGGGTGAAACGACCCAGGCCGCGGATCGCCAGCGGGAAGATCGCCGGCCACATCATGGCATTGGCAAAGCCCAGCGCGGCGACGAAGCCCACCGACACATAGCCATGGGTGAAGTAGGCACCCAGGGTGAAGATCACGCCCAGCACCGCCGACACCGCCAGGTACTTTTCCTGCGAGATGAAGCGCGGGATCACCAGCAGGCCGACCACGTAACCCACCAACATCGCGAACAGGGTGTAAGAGGTGAACAGCTTGGTCTTGTCGAGTGGCAGGCCAAAGGCATTACCGTAGGTACCGATCGCATCACCGGCCATCACTTCCACGCCGACGTAGACGAACAGGCACATCACGCCCAGCCACAGGTGCGGGAACTGGAAGATGCTGCGCTTGCTGGCCTTGCCATCATTGGCGCTGGCATTGGCCTGGTCCGGCTGCACTTCGGGCAGCGGCGAGAACAGCACACCCACCGCGACCAGCAGCAGCACACCAGCAATCACCATGTACGGTGTATGGATCTTGGCGGCGAAGGTGTTGAGCAGGTCAGCCTTGGTGGCAGCGTCTGCTGCCTGTACCTGGGTTTCCAGGTCGCCGATGCCGTGCAGCACGAAGGTACCGATCACCACCGGCGCAAGGATGCCGGCGATTTTGTTGCAGATGCCCATCAAGGCGATGCGCTGAGCAGCGCCCTCGATCGGGCCAAGGATGCTGATGTACGGATTGACCGCAGTCTGCAGCAAGGCCATGCCACCGCCGATCACGAACAGGCCGCTGAGTGCGCCGCCAAACCAACGCCGGGTGGCGAACTCACCAAACACCATCGCGCCGACCGCCATCACCGCCAGGCTCAGGGCCAGGCCTTTCTTCATGCCGGTGCGGCCGAGGATCCACGAGGCCGGCAGTGCCAGGAAGAAGTACGACAGATAGAACACCATCAGTACCAGGAAGGCAGACACCTCGTTCACGTCGAAGGCCAGCTTGACGAAGGTGATCAGCGGACCGTTGATCCAGGTACAGAAGCCGATGATGAAGAACAGCACGCCGACGATGGCGATGGACGACGCCATGCTGGTACGCGGCGTCGAGTCGGGAACAGCAGACATGGGCAAAGCTCCTGCGGATGCGGGAGACGGATCGAGGCCGTCGGGCGATTACGTGGGAACAACGTTGTCACATTTATTGTTTGCTGCGGACAAGTTTGTCAACAACGCAGCTCCGCAGGGTTATTCCGGCAACTCATCAGGAATGTCCCACAAGCCCGCAAGAATCAGGCTTTCAGCATAAAACCCCGCAAGTTCAGCGACTACACGCTATCGGATGCAACAAATGCAGGCGGCGCAAGGTTTGCGCAGACACGCTGCGGCGCAGCATCGAAAGTTTCAATTATTCGTTGACATCGTTGTCAGAACGATTACAGACTCGCCCCCCAATGATGCCCCTCCGGGCGCTCCGCCTCGCCATAGGGAAACCGAGTGACAGCTGTCGTCCCCCCACTGCAGACCACCCGCCTTGACCCCGCCTCCCGGCCCTTCTTCGCCGCCGACGTGGGTGGCACGCACGTCCGCGTCGGCCTGATCCGGGCGGCGGCAGCAAACGACCCCTCCATCGACGTACTGTCCTATCGCAAGTACCGCTGCGCGGACTATCCCAGTCTCAGCGCGATCCTGTCCGATTTCGCCAGCCACAATCCGCCGGTCGAACACTGCGTGATCGCCACCGCCGGCTACGCCTTGCCGGACGGCACGGTTATCTCGGCCAACCTGCCGTGGCCGCTGTCATCCACCCGCATCCGCGATGACCTGGGCTTTGCCGGCGTACATCTGGTCAATGATTTCGAAGCAGTCGCGCACGCTGCCGGTCACATCAACGCCAGCCAGGTGCTGCAGTTGACCGGCCCGGCCGAAGCCGAGCGTGGCCCAACCCTGGTGATCGGCCCGGGCACCGGCCTGGGCGCCGCAGTGTGGATCCCGGTCGGCAACCGCTCGGTGGTCCTGGCCACCGAAGCTGGTCAGGCCTCGTTGGCTGCGACCACCGAACTGGAAATGGCGGTGCTGCAGCAGATGCTGCAGGACCGTCCGCATGTGTCCATCGAACAGGCGCTGTCCGGCCCCGGCCTGCTCAATCTGTACAACGCGCTGTGCGCTGTGCGCGGGGTCGCGCCGGCACACACCACCCCCGATGCCGTCAGCGCCGCCGCCTGCGATGGCAGCGACCCGCTGGCCGTGGAAACCCTGCAGCTGTTCTGCGGAATCCTCGGTTCGACCATCGGCGACATGGCCCTGCTCTATGGCGTGCAGGGCGGCATCTATCTGGCTGGCGGCATCCTGCCGAAGATCAGCCAATTTCTTTTGAACAGCACCTTCGTCGAACGCTTCCTCAACAAGGGGCCAATGCGCAAGGCGCTGCAAAGCATTCCCGTGAAGCTGGTAGAGCACGGGCAACTGGGCGTCATCGGCGCCGCCAGTTGGTATCTGGAAAAGTCGGCCACGTAAGCCTTCAGCAGCATAAGCAACAGATCCACCAGCAGGACCCTGTAGTAACGCGGCACGCAGTGCCAATCAATCTTGATGTTGAGGAGAGACAACATGCATCGCAAGACCATGCTTTCGGCAGCTATCGTCAGCTGCCTCGCCTTCAGCGCACACGCGCAGGAAGCCGCAAAGACCGCCACCGACCTGGACACCGTGACCGTCACCGGTATCCGCGGCTCAATGGAAAAGTCGCTGGACACCAAGCGCGAAGCCAATGCCCGCGTTGAAGTTGTCACCGCCGAGGACGTCGGCAAGCTGCCTGCGCACAACGTTGCAGATACCCTGCAGCGCCTTCCGGGCGTGAACATCAGCTCGTCCAGCGCCGACGAAGGCGGCTTCGACGAAGCCGACCGCGTCAGCCTGCGCGGCACCAGCAACAGCCTGACCCAGACCTTGATCAATGGCCATACCGTCGGCTCGGCTGATTGGTTCGTACTGAGCCAGGGCAACAATGTCGGCCGCAGCGTCAGCTACAGCCTGCTGCCGTCGGAACTTGTCCGTTCGGTCGAGGTGTACAAGTCCTCGCAGGCAAAGCTGCAGGATGGCGGCACCACCGGCTCGATCAACATCATCACCCGTAAGCCGTTGGAGTTCTCCAAGCAGATCACCGCCGAAGCTTCGGTGGGTGCCGTGCGCTCGGAACAGGCCAAGTCCACCGATCCGCAGCTCTCGGGTCTGTTCAACTACAAGAATGACGCCGGCAACTTCGGCGTGATGGTGCAGGCTTTCAGCCAGAAGCGCGAACTGCGCCGCGAAGCACAGGAAATGCCGTCGGGCTGGGCTCGCATCAGTGCCAGCGATGCTGCCGGACAGGCTGATCCGTCTCTGGTCGGCGTGATGGTGCCGATCCTGGTCGGCTCGACCCTCTTCGAACAAACCCGCGAACGCAAGGGCGGCCTGCTGGCGCTGCAGTTCAAGCCGGCAGACAACCTGACCCTGGGCATCGAAGGCTTCAGCTCCAAGCTCGACGCCAACAACTACAACCGTAATTTCATGATGGGCCCGAAGTTCAGCGGCGCGCCGTTCGCTGCGAATCAGGTACCCACCAGCTATGTGGTCAAGAACGGCGTGATGACCCAAGCCACCTATGCAGGTGTGGCCGGGACCAACTACGCGGTCTACGACATGATCGCGCGCGAATCCACCGCCAAAACCAGCTACGTCACCCTCGATGCCGACTGGCAGGTCAATGACAACCTGACCGCCAAGTTCCAGGCCGGCAACACCAAGGGCACTGGCGACACCCCGCGCCAGTTCATCGCAGAAGTGAACCTTGCGAGCGGCGGCGGCGCCAGCTGGACCTCCCACGGCAACGGCTCACCGATGGACTGGAGCGTTGGCGGCGACATCAGCCCTGACGGTGTCACCGGTTTTGGCACCTGGGGTAACCAGCAGGTCAAGGCCGTCGACAAGGAAAAGTGGTTCAACGCCGACTTTACCCAGTACTTCAACGACGGCATGCTGAACAGCCTGGATTTCGGCCTGCGCTATGCCAAGCATGACCGCGAAGCGACTTCACCGGAAGGCGCGACGCCGGGTGCCATCTGGGCGGCATTGCAGAACTCACCGACGGTCGGTTTCCCGGGCGGTTTCGCAGGCTCCATTGGCGGCCAGTTCCCCCGCGACCTGTGGTACTACTCCTTCAGCACGCTGAAGAACGCCGTCATCAACAACTCCACCTGGCTCGCCGGCAATGATGGCCCGACTGGTCGCCACAACTACGGTGCCGAATGGAAGGTTGCCGAGAAGAACATGGCTGCTTACCTGCAGGCAAACTTCACCGGTGACGCTTGGAGCGGCAACTTTGGTCTGCGCTATGTAAGCATCGACCAGGACATCAACAGCTACGTCGCTGCAACCGTCAACCCGGATGTAAGCAGCCTGTTCGGTGCATGGAACCGCCTGAAGTACAACAACAAGCACAGCCGCCTGCTGCCCAGCGCCAACTTCAAGTTCGACCTGGCCGACGACCTGGTGCTTCGCTTCGCTGCTTCACAGACGCAGACCCTGCCCGATTACTCGGCACTGGGTAGTTCGGCCAGCGGTTCGGACGCCAGCCGCACCGGCGCAGGTGGCAACCCGAACCTGAAGCCGACCCTGTCCACCAACTTCGACGTCAACCTCGAGTGGTACTTCATGCCGCGCGGCCTGGTCTCGCTCGGTGCGTTCTCGATGAACATGAAGGACTACGTGTCCTTCGGCAGCGAGAACCGCATGCTGTACAGCGAGCTGACCAACCAGATGGAAAACTATCTGATTGCGATGCCGGTCAACGCCGACGCGCAGGTTCGTGGCTATGAGCTGGCATACCAGCAGCCGCTGGGCGAGAACTTTGGCCTGGATGCGAACTACACCTATTCGGATGGCAGCTCTTCCAGGGCGTGGAGCGATGGCACCCACAATCTGATCGGCAATTCGAAGGACACGTACAACATCGGCGTCTGGTTCGAAAACGAAATCTTCGGCGCGCGCGTGGGCTACACCTATCGTTCCGACTTCCTGATCGGCCCGAAGGGTGCAGACCCGTACTACCAGGATGCTTTCGGCACGCTTTCGGCCTCGGTCAGCTACAAGGCGACGGATTGGCTGAGCTTCAGCCTGGATGCTCTGAACCTCAACGATCCGACCTACAAGTACTACCAGAGCAAGGACATCCCGGCTGCGTTCTACAGCAACGGGCGCCAGTACTACTTGAACGCTCGCTTCAAGTTCTGATCCATCCCGGCAGGCAACATCGCCGGTTAGCGTGACCCGCCGGGCCTGGATCATTCCGGGCCCGGTTTTTTTTGCTTTCATGTAGTGCCGAGCCATGCTCGGTAATGCACGCAGCATCGACCATGGCCAATGCCGAGCATGGCTCGGCACTACAGATAAACCTTGCCGAGCTTGGCTCGGCACTACACAAGATGGATTCGGCACTACACACTGCCGCCCAAGCACAGACAGGAGCTCCGCCCATGACGAAGTCCTTCCACAAGCGCAGCCGCGCGCCGTGGCTCAGCAGTTGCGTATTGCTGGGCATGTCCGCCCTGCAGGTACAGGCTGCCGACACCACTTACGCCCCTTCGCTTGTCCCCCTGCCCGCCAGCTACCAGGCTGATGGCGGCAAGGACTTCGTGCTGCAGAGTTCCGCCCGCGTCGGTGGCAACGACGAGGCAGCGCGCCGCGCCGCCGCCCAATTCGTCACCCTGCTGAAGCAGAACGGCGGCCCGACCCTCGCCGTGGCCGACAACGCCAGCAAGGCGCAGATCCGCTTCCGCCTCGATCCTTCGGCGCTCAACACCGCCGAAGGCTATGCATTGAAGGTTTCCAACACCGGCATCGACATCAGCGCAGGTGATGATGTTGGCCTGTTCTACGGCGCGGTCACTGCCGCGCAGCTGCTGACCGGCAACACCCCCGGTCACGTTGCTGCTGCCACCATCAATGACACCCCACGCTTCCCATGGCGCGGCTTCATGCTCGATTCGGCACGCCACTTCCAGAGCATGGACGAGATCAAGAAGCTGCTCGATGCGATGGCGCAGCACAAGCTCAACACCTTCCACTGGCATCTCACCGATGACCAGGGCTGGCGCATGGAGATCAAGCGCTATCCGAAGCTGACCGAAGTCGGCAGCTGCCGCGTGCCGCTGGGTGATGCCGGACGCAACGCCGCCACCGGGCAGCCGCGTCAGTACTGCGGCTACTACACCCAGGAACAGATCCGCGAAATCATCGCCTACGCCGCCGAGCGCCACATCCAGGTGATCCCCGAGATCGACGTGCCCGGCCATGCCACCGCCGCCATCGTCGCCTACCCGGAACTGGGCACCACCGATCAGAAACTGGCCATCGACAACCAGTGGGGCGTTTTCCAGAACCTGTTCAACACCGAGGAAAGCACCTTCCAGTTCCTGGAGAACGTGCTGGAAGAAGTGATTGAAATGTTCCCGTCCAAGTACGTGCACGTCGGCGGCGACGAAGCGGTCAAGGACCAGTGGATCGCTTCCAAGCGCGTGCAGGAGCGCATGCGCGAGCTCGGCGCCAAGGATGAGATGGAAATGCAGAGCCATATCATCAAGCGCCTGGAGAAATTCCTGGAGCAGCACGACCGCCGCCTGATCGGTTGGGATGAAATCCTCGAAGGTGGCCTGCCGCCGGAAGCCACGGTGATGTCCTGGCGTGGCACCGAAGGCGGGCTCAAGGCCGCCAGCGAAGGCCACGACGTGGTGATGTCGCCGGTCACCCACATGTACATGGACTACCTGCAGACCGAGTCGCCGAACGAGCCACCGGGCCGTCCGACAACTATCACCCTGCAGAAGGCCTACGAATTCGAACCGGTACCGGCCGAACTTGCAGCCGACAAGCGGTCGCACATCCTTGGCCTGCAGGCCAACATGTTCAACGAACACACCCGCAACGACCAGAATCTGGAGCACAACCTGTTCCCTCGCCTGGCCGCGGTCGCCGAAACCGGTTGGAGCCCGCAGGACAAGCGCAACTTCGGCAACTTCCTGCAGCGCCTGCCGCAGCAGCTGCAGCGCTACCAGGCGATGAACATCGCCTATGCGAAGACGCCGTTCCAGGTCGACATGCAGGACAAGGGCGAACACCGCACCGGCGCGGTGCAGGTCAGCCTCAACAACCCGCTGGGCTACCCGGTGCATTACACGCTGGATGGCGGTGCAGTCACTGCCAGCTCACCGCTGTACACGCAGCCACTGCAGTTGAAGGTGCCGGTGCAGGTGCAGACCGCCGCGTTCTTCGACGGCAAGCCGTTGGCGACGGCCAGCACTTTCAAGCTGGATGCCGCCTCGCTGCTGGTTCGCGAGGACACCCAGCTCGGCCTGTGCCCGAATGGTGGCAAGTTGTTGCTGCGCCTGGAAGATGACGGCCCGGCCGAGGGCGAACGCGAAGTGTTCAACGTCAACATCTTCAACCCCTGCTGGTTGTGGAGCGATGTTGATCTGTCGGACATCAGCCGCATCAAGGTGCGTGCCGGCCGTATTCCGTACAACTTCCAGCTTGCCCACGACGAGCCGTCGCGCAAGTTCGCACCGGCGCGCACTGCCCATGGCGAAATGGAAATCCTGGCCAACTGCGAAGGCAAGCCGCTGGCCTCGGTGCCGCTGCCGGCCGAGCCGAATGCCGACGGCTTCCTCGAGCTGGACGCCAGCATCACCGCGCCGGCAACACGTGGCGACCTGTGCGTACGCTTCACCGGCGACACCCGCCCGAACATGTGGACGCTGGACTGGATCAAGCTCGAACCGGCCAAGTAATCCACACAGCAGTTTGATGTGAGCAGAAGGCCACCGTATGCGGTGGCCTTCTGCTATTTGCCGTCAGGCCCTTGGACATTCACGAATTCGGGGAGCGTTGCGGGAGCGGCGTAAGCCGCGAAGCCACTCACCCGACCGTCGGCAACAACCCTGCACATCGACTCACCGATGCCCACCGCCTTCCGCGGTGCCTGAAAGTCCTCAATTTCATTGCTGCCAGCTTCGCGGCTTGCGCCGCTCCCACAAGGACTTCTGGCGTGCCAAAAAATTTCACGAAGCGCAGGCATCCCCAGGGAATTCAAGACTTGATCCCTCTTGGATTTCACATGAAACAAAAATAACCACTGAAATCATTGATATATAAACAGAACCGCACTCATGGCAAGAGTGAAAATTTTTTGCACTGCGCCTTGACATCGTTGTCACGAAGCACGGACACTCCGCATGCCGCAACGCCAACAGGTGTCGCGCCAACTTCCAGGGGACGTGCGTGGTTGCCAGCCGGAATCCAACAGCCAAGCTGACCACTCCTACATCTGCCGCGCCGTTGCTGGCCGCAGATGTGGGCGGCACCCACGTCCGCGTTGGACTGGTACAGCCGGGCAGCAGCGCCAGCGCGCCCATGCAGTTGCTTGGCTATCGCCAATACCGCTGCGCCGACTATCCGGACCTGAGCAGCATCCTTGCCCAGTTCCCGGTAGACCGCGCCACCGTGCGCGAGTGCGCCATAGCCAGCGCTGGCTATGCGTTGCCCGATGGCACGGTGATCTCAGCCAATCTGCCTTGGCCACTGTCATGCAACCGCATCCGCGATGACCTCGGCTTCGCCGCGGTGCATCTGGTCAATGATTTCGAAGCTGTTGCCCATGCCGCCGCGCACATCGACGCCAGCGACGCATTGCAGCTGAGCGGCCCAAAGGCCGCCGCCGAAGGCCCTGTGCTGATCGTCGGCCCCGGCACCGGCCTGGGCGCGGCACTGTGGATCCCCAATGGCAACCGCTCGATGGTGCTGGCCACCGAAGCCGGCCAGGCCTCACTGAGCGCCAGCACCGCACTGGAAGTCGCCGTGCTGCAGCAGATGCTGCGCGGGCGCAGCCATGTCGCCATCGAACACGCCTTGTCCGGCCCGGGTCTGCTCAATCTGTACAACGCACTGTGCACCGTGCGCGACACCAGGCCCGTCCACACCACGCCCGATGCAATCAGCGCCGCTGCCTGTGATGGCAGCGATCCGCTGGCCGAACAAACGCTGCAGCTGTTCTGCGCGATTCTCGGCTCGACCATTGGCGACATGGCACTGCTGTACGGCGCCCAAGGTGGAATCTATCTGGCCGGCGGCATCCTGCCCAAGATCAGCCAGTTCCTTATCAACAGCAGCTTCGCCGAACGCTTCCTCAACAAGGGACCGATGCGCGAAGCGCTACAACGCATCCCCGTGAAGTTGGTAGAGCACGGGCAACTGGGCGTCATCGGCGCCGCCAGTTGGTATCTGGGACGCAGGGAAATCGATCCCAGCGCACCGCACTCGGCAGTAACGCAGGCGCATGCGGCAGCCCGCCCATGCACCGCTTCCAGCGACACAACATCCGGCCAGTTCGCCGGCATCCATCAATGATGAGGAGAGACATCATGAGGTACCGCAAGTCCGTACTATCCGCCGCCATCGTCACCTGCCTGAGCTTTTCCGCGCACGCGCAGGAAGCCAGCAAGGAAGCCACCGAGCTTGACCGCGTTGTAGTCACCGGCATCCGTGCCAGCCTGCAGCAGTCGCTGGAAACCAAGCGCAACGCCGATGCCATCGTCGACGTCATCAGCGCCGAGGACGTGGGCAAGTTCCCGGCCACCAACGTCGCCGAAGCGATGACCATCATCCCGGGCGTCACCATCGACCGCGCGTATGGCCAGGGCGAGAAGGTGTCCATCCTCGGCACCGACCCGGCCTTGAACCGCACCCTGCTCAATGGCCAGTCCATCGCTTCGGGCGACTGGAACATGTCCGACTTCCCGACCCGTACCTTCAACTACTCGTTGCTGGCGCCGGAACTGGTCGGCAAGGTCGAAGTATTCAAGTCGCCGGAAGCACGCCTGGATGAGGGCTCGATCGGCGGCACCGTCAACATCTCCACGCGCAAGCCGCTGGACATGCCGGAGAAGGTCAGCGTCAGCGGTCGCGTCAGCTACGGCCGCAACGATCGCGTGGACAAGACCGATCCGAGTGCCTCTGCCGCCTTCGGCTGGAAGAACCAGGCCGAGAACTTCGGCTTCATCCTCTCGGCACAGGCCAGCAACGAGAGCATCCGCCGTGACGGCATCGAGTCCTACGGCACCGTCACCGCCAAGAACTACCGCGATGGCGTCGACGGCGCTGCCGGCTCCGTCAACAACACTGGTCCCGACTGGTCGGTGCCTCCACTCCCCAATGGCCAACAGCCGCAGAAGCCCGGCACCTGCCAGGGTGCCTGCGCCGACGCCTTGAACGCCAACCCGAATGCAGTGGGCCCCAGCTCGATGAGCGCGCACTTCTTTGAACAGAAGCGCAAGCGCAACACCTATTCGGCCTCGCTGCAGTTCAAGCCGGTCGAGCAGCTGAACATCGAGTTCAATGCATTGAAGGTCGACGCGAACTTCGACCACATGGCGCAGTCCATGTTCGTCTGGCCGGGCAACACCTATGGCGGCCTGATGACGATGACCGATGTCACCATCAAGGACGGCTTGATTACCAGTGGCACGCACAAGAACGGCCGCGTGGCGTTCGATCTACAGAACCGCCGCGCCAAGGTCGAGTCGGAAACCTACGACATCAAGGCCGACTGGAACGATGAGCGCTGGTTCGCCTCCACCCATATTGGCCGCACCAAGGCCGAAGGTGGCCCGAAGCAGGTTTATGGCAGCTTCCTGGCCAACGCCGACTACACCTGGTCGATCGAGAATGGCCCGAACAAGCCGGGCAGCGTCACCTTCCACGGCAAGAACCCGTTCACCGATCCGGAGGCCTTCCGCATGGACGGCGGCTATGCCGATCCGTGGCACACCAACCCGCCGGCCCAAGGCAACTGGGCATCGGGCTGGGGCGGCAACCTGGTGGAAAAGCCGACCCTGGACAAGGAAACCTACGGCCAGCTGGACTTCGGCCTGAAGCTGGATTCACCGGTCTACCTGATCCGCGCAGGCTACAAGCAGCGCTCGCATGAGACCGGCCAGATCCAGCGCGGCGTGACGCTGGCATCGATCCAGGGCTATGGCGATGCCACCGCCTCGATGTTCAACCCGCGTCCACTGCCGGGCAACTATCTGAGCGGCTTCGGCGGCTATGGCGATCTCGCCGACCGCTTCACCATCGATGGCTGGGCTCTGGCCGACTACATCGCCAGCAACAAGTGGCTGGCACCGTGGCAGACCGCACCGGTTCCGACCACGCTGGGCAATGCGGAGTTCGCACGCAACACCTGGACCATCGAAGAAGACATCAAGGCCGCCTACGTGCAGGCCGACTTCAGCTTCGACCGCCTGCGCGGCAACATCGGCGTACGCTACGTACAGACCGAAGTGGGCAGCGGCGCCTGGATCTGCACCGTCAACAACCCCAAGGACTGCACGGCGGACAAGTACGAGTGGCGGGTCAAGCCGAGCAAGTACAACAACGCACTGCCCAACCTGAACCTGGTCTACGACGCCACCGACGAGCTGGTGCTGCGCTTCTCCGCAGCCAAGACCATGGCCCGTCCGGGCTACGCCGACGTGTCCAGCTACCTGTGGCTGTCCGATCAGCAGCAGACCGGCGGCGGCGGTAATCCGGACCTGAAGCCCTACCTGTCCACCAACCTGGACTTCTCGGCCGAGTGGTACTTCTCGCAGAACGCGATCCTGGCCGGTTCGCTGTTCTACCGTGACGTCTCCGACTACATCCTGATGGCAACCCGCCAGGAAACCCACTGGAACATCAACCAGGGCAAGGAGACCATCTATCGCGTTGATCGCCCGCAGAATGCCGGCGACGCCAAGATCAAGGGTGCATCCCTGGCGTGGCAGCAGAACTTCGGCATGGGCTTCGGCATCGTCGCCAACTACACGTACTCCGATGGCGAGGCCACCAATGGCCGTCCATTGCCGTACAACTCGAAGAACCAGTTCAACATTGCCCCGTTCTTCGAGAACGACAAGTTGGCAGCCCGCATCACCTACAACTGGCGCGACAAGTACTTCACCAACGTCAGTGGCGGCCGTGACCTGTGGACCATGGACTACACCTCGGTCGATGCCTCCATTTCCTACAAGATCACCGACAACCTGACCGTCGCCCTGGAAGGCATGAACCTGCTCGATGAGGAGTACCACTCCTACTCCGGCACCGAGCAGCTGCTGCGTGGCGCCTACCTGAGTGGCCGTCGCTACAACGCTTCGCTGCGCTTCGCCTTCTAAGCCGGCACCAACGCAGTACCGTTTCCGCTGTTCTTTCTCCTCCAGCGGGCCTGGGTTTTCCAGGCCCGCTTTTTTTTGCCGCGATACGCAACTCCAACAGCGCCCCCCCCAACCAGCACTGCAGCGACCATGCCCTTCAACCTGCGTGGATGGCACCACGCACGGCCTGCAAGCACCCCGCGCGATACTCGCATCACGCCGCAAACAGCTGCCGATAACCACGAAACAGAATCTGCATTACCAATGAATTGAATATAAACATAATTTTCAAACCTTAACGAATGCTGCACCAACAGGTTTCAAAAGGAATGAATAGATATTACTTTTCATTAAATTTATCCTTACAAAACAGGGCAAATCGCATGAAATAGAGATTTTCAACTCTCCAATTTTCGTGAAAATTATTTTTGCAAATTCGAAACAAATACACGCAAACTCCACCCCGAGCTGAACGACGGTAGTCACCCGCCCCACCCACCCATCGAGACATGACGTGGACAAGCAAGGCCGGCAGTACACCCGATCCACTTCCAACAGCGCCCGTTGTCGAGCGCTCTCTACTTTTGCTGCAACCGGCCCGCTTCTGCACTGACACCGCGTTCGACGTGGCCAGCCGTTGCGGCAGCCGCGATGTTTCTCCGCACGCCCGAAGGGATGCGGGATTCACTGGCCAGCAACATTTGCCGGCCATCCATCAGCAAAGGGAGAGAGACCTTTGAAACACCGCAAGTCACCGTTAACCGCCGCCATCGTCAGCTGTCTGGCGATCAGCTTTGCGGCCAGCGCACAGGAAGCGCAGCCGGATGCAACCGAACTGGATCGCGTCGTCGTCACCGGCATCCGTGCCAGCCTGCAGCAGTCACTCGAATCCAAGCGCAATGCCGACAGCATCGTCGACGTGATCACCGCCGAGGACGTGGGCAAGTTCCCGGCGACCAACGTCGCCGAAGCGATGACCATCATCCCGGGCGTCACCATCGACCGTGCCTACGGCCAGGGCGAGCGCGTCAGCATCCTCGGCGTCGATCCGGCCTTGAACCGCACTCTGCTCAACGGCCAGTCCATCGCTTCGGGCGACTGGAACATGTCGGATTTCCCGACCCGCACCTTCAACTACTCATTGCTGGCACCTGAGCTGGTTGGCAAGGTGGAAGTGTTCAAGTCACCGGAAGCACGCATGGACGAAGGCTCCATCGGTGGCACGGTGAATGTGTCCACCCGCAAGCCACTGGACATGCCCGAGCAGATCAGCATCACCGGGCGAATCAGCTACGCGCGCAACGATCGCGTCGAGAAGACTGACCCCAGCGCATCCGCTGCATTTGGCTGGAAGAACGCGGATGACACCTTCGGCTTCATCCTGTCGGCGCAGTCCAGCAACGAGAGCATCCGCCGTGACGGCATCGAGTCGTACAACACGGTACGTGCCAAGAACTATCGCGATGGTCTGGATGGCGTTGCCGGCTCGGTCAACAACACGGCGTTCGACTGGTCCAAACCCGCAAACCCGGATGGGTCGCAGCCGCGCCTGCCAGGCACCTGCCAAGGCGCGTGTGCCAACACGCTGAATGCAAATCCCGAAGCCATTGGCCCCAGCGCCATCAGCGCCCACTTCTTCGAGCAGGAGCGCAAGCGCAACACCTACTCGGCCTCGCTGCAGTTCAAGCCGATCGAGCAGCTGAACATCGAGTTGAATGGTTTGAAGGTCGATGCCAACTTCGATCACATGGCGCAGTCGATGTTCGCCTGGCCGGGCAATACCTACGGCAGCCTGATGACACTGACCGACGTCACCATCGAAGACGGCATCATCACCAGCGGCAAGCACAAGAACGGCCGTCTGACCTTCGACCTGCAGAACCGTCGCGCCAAGATCGAGTCCGAAACGTACGACATCAAGGTCGACTGGAACAGCGAACGCTGGTTTGCATCCACCCATGTCGGCAGCACCAAGGCTGAAGGCGGCCCCAAGCAGGTCTACGCCAGCTTCCTGGCCCACACCGACTATGAGTGGTCAATCGCCAACGGTCCCGGCACTCCCGCGACGCTGAATATCACTGGCAAAAATCCCTTCACCGACCCGAGCATGTTCCGCATGGACGGCGGCTATGCCAATCCGTGGCATACCGACGCGCCCACCCAGAACAACTGGCGTAGTGGCTGGGGCGGCAACCTGATTGAAAAGCCGACGCTGGACAAGGAAACCTACGGTCAGCTTGACTTCGGTTTCAAGCTTGATTCACCGATCTACCTGATCCGCGCCGGCTACAAACAGCGCTCACACGAAACCGGGCAGATCCAGCGTGGCGTGGTGTTGGACGCGATCTCGACCTACGGTGACGCAACGGCCGACATGTTCGACCCGCGCCCACTGCCGGGCAACTATCTGGATGGCTTCAGCGGCTACGGCGACCTCGGCAACCGCTTCACAATTGATGGTTGGAAGCTTGCCGATTACATCAGCAGCGACAAGTGGCTGGCGCCCTGGCAGAACAAGCCGGTGCCCACCACACTTGGCAATCTGGAGTTCGTACGCAATACCTGGACCATTGAGGAGGACATCAAGGCAGCCTACGTGCAGGCCGACTTCAGCTTTGACCGTCTGCGCGGCAATGTCGGCGTACGCTATGTCCGCACCGAGTCGGCCTCAAGCGCCTACGAATGCAACACCGGCCTGGCCAGCTGCACCCAACGCGAGTGGACCCAGGAGCGCATCGCGTCCTCGTTCGACTACGTAACCCGCAACAGCAAATACAACAGCGTCCTGCCCAACCTCAACTTGGTGTATGACGCCAGCGACGAACTGGTACTGCGCCTGTCCGCCGCCAAGACCATGGCACGCCCAGGCTACTCGGATCTGTCCAGCTACATGTGGCTGTCCGACCAGACCCTGACTGGTGCCGCCGGCAACCCGAACCTGAAGCCGTATCGCTCCAGCAACCTCGATTTCTCGGCAGAGTGGTACTTCAGCGAGGATGCCATTCTGGCCGGTTCGCTGTTCTATCGCGATGTTGCCGATTACATCGTCAACGTGGCCCAGGATGAAAGCCACTGGAACGACAACCAGCGCGACGAGGCCATCTACCGCGTCGATCGTCCGATCAACGGCGGCGATGCCAAGATCAAGGGCGCATCCCTGGCCTGGCAGCAGAACCTTGGTGCCGGCTTTGGCATCATCGCCAACTACACCTACTCCGATGGCGAAGCCACCAACGGTAGCCCACTGCCGTACAACTCGAAGAACCAGTTCAACATCAGTCCGTACTTCGAAAATGCCCGCCGGGCTCCACCCACCACCTACACCTGGCGCCACATGTACACCACCCCCATCAAGGGCAGCCTGGTGCTGTGGACGAGGGACTACCACTCGCGGTTTGCGTGGGTTACCAACATGGTCACCGACTACCTGAGCATTGGCCTGGAGGGCATGAACCTGCTCGATGAGCAGTACCACAGCTACTTCGGCAACGAGAAGCTGATCAATGGTGCCTACAAGAGTGGCCGTCGCTACATGGCGTCACTGCGCTTTGCCTTCTAAGTCGTAAAGCAACACAGCCTGGCGGGAGCAGACATCGCTCCCTCCAGACTCCTGACAGCCAACCTGCACGCACCGGGCATCACCGCATGGAACAGCCAAGCAAAAGCCTCCTACATCGCCATCACACGCTACTGGCGGCGCTACTGGCCTGCCTGCTGTTGCTGCCAGCTCACATTGCAAACGCCACGGACAACCTCTCCGGCTACTGGCTCGGCGAGATCGGCAGCCCACGCGAGAAGGTCAGCATTGGACTGACCCTGCAGGCCGACGCCAACGGCCGCTATGACATGCACCTCGATCTGCCCATCGCCCACCTGCGCTCGCTGCCCCTGCACGGCAAGGCGGATATCGACGACAGCAATACCCTGGTCCATCGCACGCTGCACATGGCACTGCGGATGCAAGGCGAAGAACTGACTGGCACGCTGCTGGGCAGCGGCGAACGCCTACGTCTGCGACGTGGCGAACCCGCCTTGCTGCCCATTGAGAACGCAGCCAGCACATCACCCCGGGCCTTGTCCGGCCCGCGTTGGAAAGCCCACCTTGGTGGCCAGATTTTTGCCTCGCCGGTTGTCGCCGATGGCATCGCCTATATCGGCACCACCGCTGGCACCCTGTTTGCCGTCGATCTTGCCGATGGCAGCCTGCGCTGGGGCAGCGCACTGGGTTACCCCATCTATGCAACCGCGCTGGTGACCGACGACGCGGTGTTCGTCAACAGTGATGGTGGCTACCTGCATCGGCTCGATCGCAAGACCGGCCGCGAGCAATGGCGCTCATCCATCCAGGACGCGCGCAGCAGCCGCGAGCCTCCACAACCACAATCGGCGGCCTGGGAATGGCAAGGCCCACGCCCACTGCTCGCAAATGGCTGGGTCTATATCGGCGGCAGCGACGGCAGCGTACAAGCGCTGGACATGCACACCGGTGCCAGCCGCTGGAAGCGGCAACTCACGGGTGGCATCCAGCACGGTCTGGCCAGCGACGGCACCCAGCTGTTCGCCATCACCGAAGCCGGCGTGGTGCAGGCACTCAATGCGCGCACCGGCACTCCGCTATGGCAATACCGTCTGGCTGCACGCCCGGGCGCAGCACCGGTGGTGCATCGCGGCCGCGTGTTCTGCAATGACCGCAGCGGCGTGCTGCATGCAATCGATGCCAACACCGGCAACGCGCTGTGGCTTACCCAGTTCTGGACCTCGTGGATCGAGTCCGAGCCGTCCTTCGACGGCAACACGCTCTACATCGGCTCCTCGGATCTGCGCAAGGTAAGCGCCATCGACATCATCAGCGGCCGCGTGCTGTGGCGCACCGACGTTGGTGGCTGGAGTTGGGGCACGCCACTGGCGCTGGGCGATCACCTACTGGTCGGCATGGCCGCTGGCCACCCCTACTTTCTTGAGCACGGCGCTGGCCTGGGCGTACTGGACAGGCGCGACGGACGCCTGCTCGCCACCCACGCACTGCCATCCGGTCGCGGCTTCCAATGGGGCATCGCTGGCAATCTGGCCAATCACGCAGATGTGCTTGTTGCTGCCGATATCGAAGGCGTGCTGATGGGCTTTGCACTTGATGCGATGATCCAAACCAGTACCGCCACCACGGCGCAGGCCTCCACCGCGCTTCCTGTCTTGCCTTCCCTCCCCCCTCGGATCGCAGCAACCGCAACATCAACTGCAAACGCAACAGCGGCTGTCAGTACACCAGCCGTCAACAACAAGGATCCATGATGCACCGACTTTCCAGCCATGCCCTGCACGCTGCCCTGCTGATCGCTCTGGGCGCCGCCAGCAGCCATGCAGTTGCTGCCACCAGCAGTGCGAGCGTCCAACTGTTGCCGGTCGAAGTAACCGGCGCCAGCATCATTCCGCGCCCGGTGTCGGTACTGCCTGGCAATGGTCGCTTCACCGTCGATGCTTCCAGCCGGGTGGTCGCCGCTGATGGTGCCAGCGAAGTCGCCGCACAGTTCACCCAGCTGCTGGCGCGCACCACGCCGCTGCAGCTCAAGCCCAGCAGCAGCGGTCAAGCCAAGGGCGCAATCCAGTTCCGCATCAACAAGCCTGCTGCCAATGCCGCGTCAGCCGAGAGCTACTCACTGCGCATCAACAACGATGGCGTGCTGGTCGAAGCCGGCGATGCGCGCGGCCTGTTCTATGGCGCGATGTCGTTGTGGCAGCTACTTTCCGGCGCACCTGCAAGCAGCATCACCTTGCCGGCGATGCAGGTTGAAGATGCACCGCGTTTCAGCTGGCGTGGCTTCATGCTCGACTCGGCGCGGCACTTCCAGAGCATCGACGACATCAAGCTGATCCTCGATGCGATGGCCACGCACAAGCTCAATACCTTCCATTGGCATCTCACCGATGACCAGGGCTGGCGCATGGAGATCAAGCGTTACCCGAAGCTGACCGAAGTGGGCAGCTGCCGCTCTGCCGCTGGCGAAGCCGGCATTGGCGCCGACGGCAAGCCGCATCTGTATTGCGGCTTCTACACCCAGGATCAGATCCGCGATGTGGTGGCCTATGCCGCTGCACGCCACATCACCGTGGTACCTGAGATCGACGTACCCGGTCATGCGCAGGCCGCGGTTGCCGCCTATCCGGAACACGGCGTGGTCGATGGCCCGACCAAACCGTCGGCCAACTGGGGCGTGAACCCCTACCTGTTCAACCCGCGCGAGGAGACCCTGCAGTTCCTGGAAAACATCCTCGCCGAAGTGCTGGAGATGTTCCCCGGCCAGTACATCCATATCGGCGGCGATGAGGCAGTGAAGTACCAGTGGCAGGATTCGCCGCAGGTGCAGGCCTATATCCGTGAGCTGGGGCTGAAGGACGAGGAAGCACTGCAGTCGCATATGCTCAAGCGGCTGGAGAAGTACCTGGAAGACCACGACCGCAAGCTGATCGGCTGGGACGAAATCATCGAAGGCGGCTTGCCGCCGCAGGCCACGGTGATGTCCTGGCGCGGCATCGAAGGCGGCATCGAAGCGGCCACCCATGGCCACGATGTGGTGATGACCCCGGGCAACACCTTGTACCTGGATTTCCTGCAGACCAATCTGCCGGAAGAGCCTACCGGCCGTCCCAAGTTCACCTCGATGCAGCGCGTCTACGCATTCGATCCGGTGCCGGCCGAGCTGACCCCGGCGCAGCGCAAGCACGTGATCGGCGTGCAGGCCAACATGTGGAGCGAGCACACCCGCAACGGCAAGGATCTCAAGCACAACGTGTTCCCGCGCCTGGCGGCACTGTCCGAGATCGCCTGGACGCCGCTGCAGAACAAGAGCTACGACGACTTCCTTGCACGCCTGCCGGCGCAGTTGCAGCGCTACAAGGCATTGGGCATCGGCTATGGCCAGACCGCGTTGTCGGTGGCGATGAAGCGCCAGGATGATCGTGCAGCTGAAAAGGTGACGGTCGAGCTGTCCAACCCGCTCAGCTACCGCGACATCCGATACACCACCGACGGCAGCACTCCTACCGCGCAATCACCGGCCTATCCCGGCGCGCTGACCTTGCCGGTGCCGACCGTGCTGACCGCGTTGACCTTCTTCAACGGCAAGCCGGTGGCTGACAAGCCCAGCCAATGGAACTTCGATGCACAGTCCCTGCTGACCCGCACCGACAAGACCCTGGCGCAATGCCCGCAGGGTGGCCGCCTGCTGCTACGCCTGGTCGACGACAACCCGCTGCACGGTGAGCGTGACAACTTCGACGTCACCATCTTCAACCCGTGCTGGTTGTGGGAAGACGCACAGCTGCAGGACATCGCCTCGGTCAAGGTGCGCGCCGGTCGTATTCCCTACAACTTCGGCCTGCTGCGTCCGGAGGAAGCCAAGCGCGGCTTCCGCAAGCCGGTGAGCCAGTACGGCGAATTTGAAGTGCGTGCAGGCTGCGAGGGCCGCGTGTTGGCCACCGTGCCGCTGCCGCAGCAGCCGGGCAAGGATGGCTTCATTGAACTGGAGGCGCCGCTGCAAGCCGGTGCCGGGCAGATCACCGACCTGTGCATGACCTTCAGCGGCGATACCCGTCCGCAGATGTGGGTGCTGGACCAGGTGCGTCTGCAGCCGAAGCAGTAAGGCCCGGGGAGAAATCACCGGGAAGGCGCGGTGCGGTACGTGAGTCCTCTCCACCCACGTCCCGCACCGCACCGACTTTGCAAAATCACCGGCTCCATGACGGAGCCTGTGATGGCGCCAACGTAGCAGCCAAAGGGCCGCCAGCGTAAGTGCCATAACAGCGGAAATGGCTGATTTATCTAAAGAATTAAGTTGCAGCCGCAACCAGAACAGCTTGCAGCGTTGCCCGGCAGCGCACTATCGGCTCAACGCCCTTGCAGCCTCAACAGTAAATCCCGCAGCGGCGTCAGCACCGTCAGCATGCCGATCAGTACACCACTGGCATTGGCCAGGGCATCCATTGGATCGGCCATGCGCGTAGCGGTCAGTGCGCCCTGCGCCCACTCGATGCCCACCCCCATCGCCACCAATCCTGCGGCCACCCAGCACAGCGCGCGGCGGCTGCCGAACAGCTGCACGGCACTGGCGGACAGGATGAAGTAGGCCAACAGGTGCTCGATCTTGTCGCTGTTCTGCGGCAGGTTCAGTTCTGGCGGCGGAATCAGGCACACAACGATCACCACCAGCACCGCCGCACACCACAGGCCCAACCAGAACCCCTGCCGCCGCAGTGGCTTCAGCGTGGTGCTTACAGCCGCCACGTCAGGTCACCAAGCAGGAAGGCCGCCGACATGTCGACGTCACGGCTGAAGCCCATCACCTGGAAGCGCTCGCCCATCTCGGTCGGCAAGGTCAGTCGCTTGAGCTGATCGCGCAGGCGCAGCTGGCCGACTTCATCGGTACGTTCTTCGGCCTGCAGCAGCAGATCGGTGATGCCATTGCCGAGCAGGAAGTTGGCCTGGTTGCTGTAACCGGCCAGCTCGAAACCTGCATTGGTACCGGCTTCAGCCAACGCGGTGAAATCCACCGATGCGGTGATGTCCTGCAGGCCCGGCCACAGGAACACGTCGTTGTGCACGCGGTGACGGTAGAACGCGCGCATCGTGCCGTCCGTGCGGTCGTGCTGGTAGAACTCGCTGCGCGAATAACCGTAGTCGACGAACAGCATCGCACCACGCTGCATGCCACCAGCCACGGCCTGGATCCAGTACGGCAGTTGCGGCAGCACCTCGGAGCGGTAACCGTGCGCGAACGGACGCTCCAGATAGCGTTCCACATGCCGCACCGCGCCCAGCATCAGCTGGTCGGCCGGTTGTGCGCCGCGCACGAAGCGGCCTTCACCATCGAGCTCGACGGTCTCTTCGTAGATCTCGCCTTCGTCGGCGAGGAAACGCGGCGTCGGCAGCGCATCGATCACCTCGTTGGCGAACAGCACGCCATCCCAATCATCATCGAACGGTCGATCCAGCCACTCCACCAGCGCGAATACCGGCGGAATCAATGCGCGCTCAAGCCGTTCGCGCTGGCGCTCGCGCAGGTCGGCGCTGGGCTCGAGGATGGCGTAGCGCTCGGGCAGCGCATCCAGTTCCAGCAGGCGCTTGAGCATGATTTCGGCAAACGCGCCGCTGCCGCCGCCAAGTTCCAGCATGCGTGCCTGCGGGCCGAGCTGCTTCAGCACCGGCGCAAGCGCATTGGCGGTGGTAGCCGCAAACAGCGCGCCGATCTCCGGCGAGGTCACGAAGTCACCGGCCGCACCAAACTTGCTGGCACCGGCGCTGTAATAGCCCCAACCCGGCGCATACAGTGCCAACTCCATGAAGCGTGAGAACGGCACCGCACCGCCTTGGGCAAGGATGTCCGCACGCAGATGCGCGGCCAGCTGCTCGCTGTGGGCAAGCGCGTCTGAATCGGGGGTTGGCAGGTCGGAATGCATGATGCGGCGGTTTGCGAGGACAATGCACAGGATAGCTGAGTAAGGAAATCCCAGATGACAGAATCCCAACGGGTGGCCCTGGTCACCGGCAGCGCGCGCCGCATCGGCGCCGGCATTGCCCGTCACCTGCATGCCCATGGCTACCGCATCGCCCTGCATGCGCACCAGTCCAGCGAGGAGCTGCAGTCACTGGCCTTCGACCTTGAGAGCGAGCGCGCCGGCAGCGTATTGGCGCTGGAGGCTGATCTGCGCAACGTGGCCGCCCTGCCCGACCTGGTCGAACAGGCGGTCAGCCACTTCGGCCGGCTGGATGCGCTGGTCAACAATGCCTCCAACTTCTTCCCTACCCCGTTCGGGCAGGTACAGCCGGAGCAATGGGATGAATTGTTCGCGGTGAATACGCGCGCACCGTTCTTCCTGGCGCAGGCCGCCGCACCGCACCTGGTCAAGCAGCGCGGCGCCATCGTCAACCTGACCGACCTGCACGCCACCCAGCCACTGCGCGAGCACCCGGCCTACAGCTCGGCCAAGGCCGCGCTGGAGATGGTGACCCGCTCGCTGGCACTGGAGCTGGCCCCGCATGTCCGCGTGAATGCCATCGCCCCCGGTGCCATCCTCTGGCCCGAACAGGGCAAGAGCGAAGCGGCCAAGCAGAAGCTGATGGAGCGCACCCCGCTGGACCGCCTCGGCACCCCGCACGAGATCGCCTCGGCGGTACGCTGGCTGCTGGACGACGCCGGCTACATCACCGGCCAGACCCTGCGCCTGGACGGCGGCCGCCTGCTGACCTAGTGCCGCGCACCCGTAGTGCCGAGCCATGCTCGGCAGAGGCCTTCCCGGCTGTACCTCAAAAGCTGCCCTCACCCCAACCCCTCTCCCGCATGCGGGAGAGGGGCTCAAGAAGCCTTCGCCACGCCCACCGTAGTGCCGAGCCATGCTCGGCAAGGGGCTTTACCGGTAAGGCCAACGCCGAGCATGACTCGGCACTACAGGTACAGCCTTACAGCTCCACCGTATCGAACGCCTGCCCATGCTGCGGGTGCTGCTGCCACATCTGCTGCAGGCTTAGCCCGCGCACCGGATCGATGAAATCCGGGGCGATGTCGGCCAATGGCTTGAGTACGAAGGCATGCTTCAACTCCGGGCGCGGGATGCGGAGATGGCCCGGGCCTTCCACCACCAGGTCGCCGTAATAGACCACGTCGATATCCAGGGTGCGGTCGCTGAAACGCGGCCCGGAACGGTCGCGGCCATGCGCGTCTTCCACCGCGTGCAGCCAATCGTCCAACTCACCCAGCGGCAGGTCGGTGTCCAGCATCACCGCATTGTTGAGGAAGTCCGGGCCATCGAAACCCACGGCCGGGGTGCGGTAGGCCGGGGAGACGCTGATCGCGCCAAAACGTTCGCGCAATACGGCAACGGCCGCCTGCAGGTAATGCTGCGGTTGCAGATTGCTGCCCAGGCTGAGGAGCACGGTGGTCATGAGTTGGTTTGCCTGCGGGCCCGCCCGCGCCACGATGGACGAGCTTGAGCACCGCATCGTAGGAGGGGGCGCACATGATAGGCCAGCCATCGCCAACCCGCATATGCCGGTGAGGCTTTGTCAGCCCACACCGAGCGCGTCGGCTACTGCACGGAATACCCGCTGCATCTCCAGCGGCTTGGGCAGCACGTGTACGCTGATCCCCGATGGTGCCTCACCATCGGCGAAAGCCGGCGCATTGGCATCCTCCAGCACGATCGCCGGGCCGCGATAGCCCATCGCCTGCATCTCCGCCAACAGCTGCCCAGCCGACAACAGGGGAATACCGCTGTCGACCAGCACCACATCCGGCAGCCCCGCTTCCTGCAGATGGCGCATTGCTACCGCACCATCGCTGGCCAGGCGCATGCGATAGCCCTGGCTGGAAAGCGCATTGCCCAATAGCGACAAACGCGTCGCCTCGTCATCTACAACCAGCAGGCGCTCACCATGACCGACGCGGGTTCTCTCCAGTGGCTCGGCATCCTCACTGCCGGCGCTCTCGCACATCGGCAACAGCAACTCGAAGGTGGTGCCCGCACCCAGCTCGCTCTGCACCTGGATCTGCCCACCTATGCTTTCAACGATGCGATGGCAGGACACCAGACCCAAACCGGTGCCATCGACCTTGGTGGTGAAAAACGGGGTGAACAAGCGCTGCACGGTGGCCGCATCCATGCCGATGCCATCGTCACTGACGCGGATACGCACCCTGCCCTCTTCGCCGGCGACACGCTCGGCGACCAGACTCAAGCTGCCACCATCGGGCATCGCCTGGATGGCATTGAGCGCAAGGTTCAGCAGTACCTGCTGCAACTCCGTGTAGTTCGCCTCGATCGCCATGCGATCGTCAGACACTTCCAGATGCAGCTCGGCATTGCGCGGCAGGCTGCTCTTGAGCAGCATGCCCACCGCCTGGAACAAACGCTGCAACACGATGCGCTCGCTGGGTTGCCGCGAGCCACGCACGAAGGACAGCATCGACTCGACCATCTCATGACCTCGGCGTCCGCATTCGGCGATGACATCGGCCAAGCGGACGATCTTGGGATCATCGCTGCGATCACGGATCAGGTCCGGAATGATCAGCAGTGGTTGCAGGATGTTGCGCAGGTCATGGCTGAGCCCGGCAGCCAGCAGCGCCAGACTCTCCAGCCGCTGCGCGCGCATCAACTCATCTTCCACCCGCAGCCGTTCGCGCTCGCTGCGGGTCTCGCGCACCAGCCGCGCCACCGCCGACGGCAGCCGGGCCGGCTGGTGCTTGATGATGTAGTCATTGGCGCCCTGCTGCAGCGCCTCCACTGCGGTCTCCTCACCCATGGTGCCGGAGACGAAAATAAAGGGAACCCTGGGGTGCAACTCACGCAGGATCTGCAGCGCCTGGTAGCCGGAGAAGCCCGGCATGCTCAGGTCGGACAGCACCACATCCGGCACCTCCTCGGCCAGGGCATCGCGCATCGCCGGCTCGTTGTCGACGCGCTCGAACTCGACCTGCAGACCGGCCTCGAGCAGCTGGTCGACAACCAGCTCGGCATCTTCGGGTGAATCCTCCACCAGCAGGATTCGCAACGGCCCCAATGGCGCTCCCTTGTTCGGCATCTGTATTTACTCGTGCTCCGGTGCCTGGTTGATCAATGCCCAGAAGGTGCCAATCGTCCGCACCGCCTGGAAGAACTGGTCGATGTCCACCGGCTTGACCACATAGGCGTTGACGCCGAGATCCCAACTGCGGGCCAGATCGCTCTCTTCGCGCGAAGAAGACAGGATCACCACCGGCAGGCGCTTGAGGTCCTCGTCGGCGCGGATCAGCCGCAGTACCTCCAAGCCGTCCATGCGCGGCATCTTTATGTCCAGCAACAACACAGCCGGCAGGCCCTCCTCACGCTGGGCGAACGCGCCACGCCTGAGCAGGAAGTCCATTGCTTCAACCCCGTCTTCGACGTGCACGATGGGATTGGCCAGGGAGGCATCACGCAGCGCGTCGATCGCCATCTCGGCATCGGCTCCGCTGTCTTCGGCAATCAGGATGGTGCGCAGGGGACTCATTCCACGGTGTCCTTGTTGGATGCTTCGGTTGCCTGGGGAAGAACGAAACTGAAAGTGGCGCCTTGATCCACCTGTGCGTCGGCCCAGATGCGGCCGCCATGTCGTGTCAGCACGCGACGTACGCTGGCCAGGCCAATACCGGTACCGGGATATTCCGAGGCCTTGTGCAGGCGCTGGAACACGCCAAACAGCTTGGAGGCATATTGCATGTCGAAGCCAGCGCCGTTGTCGCTGACGCTGAACTGATGGCTGCCGTCAGGCAGCTGTTTGGCGCCAACCTCGATTACCGCCTTGTCACGCGCCGCGGTGTACTTGACCGCATTGGCGAGCAGATTCAACCAGACCTGGCGCAGCATGTTTTCATCGCCAATCAATACCGGCAGCCTGCCGATCTTCCACTCCACCTCGCGCGGCTTGCCATCGGCGCCAGCTTCGCTCTTCAGATTGGAATCCAGCAACGCGCGGGTATCGGCCACCAGCGACTGCATGTCCACCCGCTGCAGACGCATCGCGCCACGTCCCAGCCGCGAGTAGACCAACAGATCATCGATCAGGGCCGCCATCAGCTGTGCCGAGCTGCTGATCACCTCCAGGTAATGCTGGGTCTTGCCGTCGATCGCCTCGCCCAGGTGCCGCTTCAACTTGTCGGAGAAGCCAGCCACGTGCCGCAGCGGCGCCCGCAGATCGTGCGAGACCGAATAGCTGAAGGCTTCAAGCTCGCGGTTGACGTCGGCCATCTGTTCGACCTTGCCTTCAAGCTGGTGGTTGAGCTCTTCCACGTGCTGCTGCACGGCACGTTGCACGGTGACATCGCTGATCGTCATCAACACCACGTCATCCTCGGCGTCGGGCAATGCCATGCGCCTGGCATTGATCAGCATGGTGCGATGCATTCCATCCACACTGCGCTGCTGGTGTTCGAAATCCCATAGCTCGCGCCCACGCAGCAGTACGTCGGCCAGGCGCTGGCGCACCAGCGGGTCCTCCCACGCACCGTCACCGATGTCCTGCAACTGCTGCAGGCTGATATCGGCATCGTCAACGCCATACAACTCGGTGAATGCGGTGTTGTGCAGCACCACCCGCAGCTTGTTGTCGAGCAATACGATGGGCTCGCGTACCGTCTGCAGCACCGCATTGGCACGGTCGCTGGCCTTGCTGAGGCGCCGTTCGACATCGGCGCGGCGGCCAATCTGCCGTTGCAGCAGCCACAACACCAGACCCAGCAGCAGCAATTGCACCGCCAACGCAGTCCAGGTAACCATCGATGCCAGCTGCTGTTGCCGCTGTGCCAGCGCGGCGCGCTCTACCAGCAAGGTGTCCTCGTGCAGCTGCAGTTCCTGCACCAGTTGCCGGATCGGGTATTGGAAGGTCATCTCCTCGATCAGTTCACGCTGCCGGGGCGAATCGGTGCTGGCCGCGATCTCCTTGGCCAGCACCATGCGCCGCTCCAGCATCGATTCCATCTTGCCGATGCGCACCAGCTGCTCAGGGCTGTCGCGAACAAGCTGCGCCAGCTCGCTGAGATTGACGCCAATGCGGTCGGCAGTATGCAGGCGCTCCTGCAGTGCCTGCGAATCGATGCCCTTGGACAAGGTCAACGCCGCCGACTCGACGTCGCGGATGTCCGCCTGCAGGTTGTACAGGCGCGCGCCCACCGCCTGGGTATGGGCAACCCAGTTGGCCGCGTTGACGCTGTCGCTGGAGAGCCGCTGCAAGGTCAAGGCCGGCACCACGATGATCAACAACGCTGCCAGCCCCAGCCCGAACAAGCGCCAGCGACTCCAGTCATCGTCGGTCAATCGTGTCGCCATCCCTTCCCCTGCGTGCTGACGGACCGGCGCGGGTCGCGACGGCCCGGAGTTCATCGACAATGTCGATCCGGGGTCAATCGATGCCGACGTGACCAGCACGACAGCATCACTGACTGCCGGCCAAGGATTGCACGAATACCTGTACCCGTGCACCCCCTGTTAACAGGACCTTTGCGAACGCCTGCCGTGCCTGCCAGCAAGCCTCAGCCCGCCTCACCAGCGGGCTTGATCGCATGCCCGCCAAACTCATTGCGCATCGCCGCCAGCATGCGGTCGCTGAAGGAATTTGCCTGCCGCGAGCGCAGCCGTTCCAGCAAAGACAAGGTGATTACCGGCGCCGGCACATCCAGCTCGATGGCCTCGGCTACGGTCCAACGGCCCTCACCAGAGTCCTCAACGTAGGGAGCGATGCCATCCAGCTCGGGATTTTTCCGCAGCGCGTCGGCGCTGAGATCCAACAGCCATGAACGCACCACGCTGCCATGCCGCCAGACCTCGGCCACCTTGCCCACATCCAGCCCGAACTCGGCCTTCTTCTCCATCAGTGCGAAGCCCTCGGCATAGGCCTGCATCATTCCGTACTCGATGCCGTTATGGACCATCTTGCTGAAGTGCCCCGCGCCAACCGGGCCAACGTGGGCCCAGCCGCGGTCAGCCGCCGGTGCCAACGCCTTGAACAGTGGCGACAAGCGTGCCACCACGTCGGCATCGCCGCCGATCATCAGGCAATAACCTTCCTGCAGCCCCCACACACCACCACTGGTGCCGCAGTCCACAAACGCCACCCCGACTTCAGCGCAGCGTGCAGCGCGCTGCTGCGACTGCTTGTACCAGGAGTTGCCGCCATCGATCACCACGTCACCAGCGGACAGCAACGGCAGCAGGCTGTCGAGGGTGGCATCGACCACCTTGGATGGCACCATCAACCACAGCGCGCGCGGCGCCGGCAACGCCTGTACCAGCGCCTGCAAGGCATCCACTGTGGCGATACCGTGCTCAGCCACCTGCGCCCGCGCCTGCTCACCCGGATCAAAGCCGGTGACGGCAATCCCCGCACGCTGCAGACGCTGCGCCATGTTGGCGCCCATGCGACCCAGCCCGATCATTCCCAATTCCATGCTGAAGCTCCTCCTACGGTAGTAAAGGTCCTGCCGGGCAGGCCCTTGGACGGACCTGCAACCGGCGTTGGTAAATGGTGGTGTGCGGCTTGCGCAGCACCGGTCCGATGGCAGACAGCGTGTTCCGCGCAGGATGCGATGGATGTCGCGCGGGCCCGGCACGATGCCAATGGACAAGGCGCCAGCCAAACCTCACCGCGCCGGCTCCGCCGGGACCGTTGCTGCGCCCTGGTCCACGTAGTACTGCAGGCGCCCAAAGAAATTGCGGTAGAACTGCGCGTCCTGCACGGTGCTGCTGGCGACCCGCACCAGCGAATCATCATTGCTGCCAAACGGCAGCGAGACCGAGCCCAGGGCGCCCACGCCAACACTGGCCGAGGTCGGTGACTTCTTCAGGGCATAGCGGTCCTGCACCGCACTCACAAACACCTGCGCCTTGCCAACGCCCTGCGCGGCGCAGGACACACGCAACACCAGTTGCTCGTGCACCTCGTCCTTGGGCTGGAAGTTCTTGTTGCCTTCCACATTGCTGGCATCGGCACGGGTGATCGCATAGCCCTGGCCGAGCAGCGCACGCCGCGCGGCCTCGCAGGCCTGCGCCGGGGCGGCATCGATGCTGCGCGTATACGTATCGCCCGAATCGAAGGATTCGCGCAGCAAGGTGCTGTTGACGGCCTTGCCGCCGCAAGCGGTGAGCGACAGGCTCACAACGGCCAGCGCAGGCAGCAGATGTCGGCGCATGGGCAACTCCACAGTCAGCGAAGACCCACAGCATAACGCCGCCAACGTAGGGCTACGTTGACGGCGTTTAAAGCTTGCAGCACCTGTTGTCGCTGCGCTCAGCTCGGCTGCGCGCGGTGCGGTGTCAGTCGGCCCAGCGGCCCGGGCCGGTCGACTGCGGCAACACCTGTGCCGACAACGGGCGGTCCTTTTCCAGCACATTCAAGGCGTCGGCAAGGATCGAGGCCGATTCCTTCAACAGCGGGTCCGGACGCTTCTCTGCAGCCTTCTCACGGGCGGCATCCTTGACGATGTCACGCTCGTTGCCGGTCAGGCCATCGTCGTTGCTGTCCTCAGCCAGCGGGTCCAGCGGCAGGCCCAGTTCCTTGCGGATCTGCTGGCGCTGCTTGCGCTGTGCTTCCTGCTTGTCACGCTCGGCACGGCGCTCGGCTTCGTTGAGCGATACGTACTTCTTGGCGGCCTCGGTGCGGAACTGCTGCACGTCTTCTTCCCACCACTGGAACTCGCGGTCGGCGCGGATGCGCGTGGCGTGCAGGGTTTCCAGGCGCGGCACGATCGGCGCGAAGTTGCCGTACTGGGTATGCGGCACGGCGGCAATGCGGGTCCACGGCAGCGCGTTGTCGTAGGTGCTTTCACCAAACTCGCTGGCATCGACGCTGGCCGGGAAGGCCAGGTCCGGCACCACGCCCTTGTGCTGGGTACTGGAGCCACTGACCCGGAAGAACTGGGCGATGGTCAGCTTCACCTGGCCAAAGCGTTCCTTCTCGCTGGCCGGCCAACGATCCAGCGGCACCACGTTCTGCACGGTGCCCTTGCCGAAGGTGGTTTCACCGATCACCAGGCCACGACCGTAGTCCTGGATGGCGCCAGCGAAAATCTCCGAGGCCGAGGCCGAACCGCGGTTGATCAGCACCGCCAGCGGGCCGTCCCAGGCCACCGCCGGGTTGCGGTCGTTGTTGACGGTGACGCGGCCGCCGGATTCACGCACCTGCACCACCGGGCCCTGCTCGATGAACAGGCCCGTCAGTTCGATGGCTTCATCCAGCGAACCACCGCCGTTGTTGCGCAGGTCCAGCACCACGCCATCCAGCTTGTCGGCCTTGAAGCCAGCCAGCAGCTTGGCCACGTCGCGGGTAGCGGAGGCGTAGTCGGCGGCATTGCGGCGGCGGCCTTCGAAGTCCTGGTAGAAGGTCGGCAGCTTGACCACACCGATGCGGCGTTCCTGCTGGCCAGCGGCACCAGGAATGGTCATGGTCTCGCCCTTGGCAGCCTGCTCGGACAGACGGATCTTCTGTCGGGTCAGGGTCAGCATGCGGTGCTTGCCGTCCACGCCTTCGGCAGCCGGGATGTACTCCAGGCGTACCTGGGTGTCCTTGGCACCACGGATCTTGCCGACCACATCGTCGATGCGCCAGCCGATCACGTCCTCGACCGGGCCGGAACGGCCCTGGCCAACGCCAACGATGCGGTCACCGGCCTTGAGCGTGCCATCCATCGCCACCGGGCCACCCGGCACCACTTCACGGATCACCACCATGTCGTCCTGGCGCTGCAGCTGGGCACCAATGCCCTCCAGCGACAGCGACATGGCCTGGTTGAAATTCTCGGCCGTGCGCGGAGTGAAGTAATCGGTATGCGGGTCGACGGCACTGGTGTAGGCGTTCATGTAGAACGAGAACACATCATCGCCCTTGAGCTCATTGATGGTCTTGAGCAGGGTGTCGTAACGCTTGTCCAGGGTCTTGCGGATGTCAGCGGCCGGCTTGCCGGCCAGCTTCAGCCGCAGCCAGTCGTTCTTGACCGACTTGCGCCACAGTTCGTCCAGCTCGGCGTTGGTTGCCCACGGCACGTCCTTGCGGTCGTAGTTGAAGCGTTCTTCAACGGTGAAATCCGGCTCCTGGCGCAGCAGGCGGCGGGCATAGGCCACGCGCTCACCTACCCGCTGGCGGTACACCGCGAACACCTGATAGGCCGGGTCCAGCTCACCGGACCGAATGGCGTCGCCGGTTCGAGCCGCCAATGGCGCGAAGCGATCCACGTCCTCCTTGGTGAAGAACTGCTTGCCGCTGTCCAAGGACTCCAGGTAGCGCTTGAACACGTCCTGCGAGGTCGCCGCATCCAGCTGACGCGGGCGGTAGGCGTAACGGCTGTCCGACAACAAGCCGTAGACCAGCTTGGAGGTGGTGGCCTGGTCGATGGTCGCCGCCGAGGGCAAGGCCGTATCGGCGCGCGCCAGCAAGGCGGCGGGAGCGGTCAGCGCGAGGGCCAGCAGGAAAACGGGAACTCGGTAGTTCATCAAAGTACTCGTGGCACCGAATGTTGTGGGGAGACTGCGGGCAAGTACGACATGCCGACAGTGCCGAAAGTTTCGGCACTTGTCACCTTGCTCAGCTGCAGAGTAGCTGCCGGTCCGTAGCAGTTTGTGAATCGCTGCAGTCACGGTGCTGGATTTGACGCGATCCCGGCTGCGGCAGTCGGCCGCAGCAGGATGCTGGGGTCTGGTTCAGACAGCGACGCCGGCGCCGGCCGCCTGCTGGTCGGCGTGGTAGGACGAACGCACCATCGGGCCAGAGGCAACGTGGGTGAAGCCCAGTTCGTAGCCGTAATCCTCGAACGCCTTGTACTCCTCCGGCGTCCAGTAACGCAGCACCGGGTGGTGATGGGCGGTCGGCTGCAGGTACTGGCCGATGGTCACCATTTCCACGTCGTGCGCGCGCAGGTCACGCAGGGTGGCCTGCACCTGCTCGAAGGTTTCACCCAGGCCGAGCATGATGCCGGACTTGGTCGGCACGTTCGGGTGCTGTGCCTTGAAGTTCTTCAACAGGGTCAGCGACCACTGGTAGTCCGCGCCCGGGCGTACGTTGCGGTACAGGTCCGGCACGGTTTCGATGTTGTGGTTGAACACATCCGGCGGGTTCTGCGCGAGGATTTCCAGCGCGCGCTCCATGCGGCCCTTGCCACGGAAGTCCGGGGTCAGCACCTCGATGCGGGTCTTGGGCGACTTTTCGCGGATGGCGCTGATGCAATCGACGAAGTGCTGGGCACCGCCGTCACGCAGGTCATCACGGTCGACGCTGGTCACCACCACGTACTTCAGGCCCATGTCGGCCACGGTCTGGCCGAGGCTGGCTGGCTCGTTGGCATCCGGCGGCTTGGGCCGGCCGTGGGCCACGTCGCAGAACGAGCAGCGGCGGGTACAGACTTCGCCCAGGATCATGAAGGTGGCGGTGCCATGGCCGAAGCATTCGTGGATGTTCGGGCAGCTGGCTTCCTCGCACACCGTCACCAGACGGTTCTCGCGCAGCTTGGCCTTGAGGTTGGCCACGGCATTGCCCGAAGGAATGCGCACGCGGATCCACGAAGGCTTGCGCAGCACCGGCGCGTCGGCGAACTGCACCGGCGAGCGGTTGATCTTGTCACCGCCAAGCTGTTTGACACCGGCCTGCAACGGCGCGGACGGGATGTCGCCCTGCACGACCTGCAGGGGGATGGAGCGCGTGGTGGTTTCAGTCATGGCGTTATCAGCGGTCTCAGAGCCGCGTAGTCAGATCGGGCAGTTCGGGCGTCGGCTGCAAGGCCAGGCCGAACTGCTGGGCCAGATGGGACAGCAGCACCGACTTGACCGCTTCGATGCCCGAAGGACCGCCCAAGTCTAGCACCGAGGTCACCTGCATCCCGGCGTAACCGCAGGGGTTGATGCGGTGGAAGGGTTCCAGGTCCAGCGACACATTGAACGCCAGCCCGTGGAAACTGCAGCCGCGGCGCACGCGGATGCCGAGCGCGGCGATCTTGGCCCCGCCGACGTAGACACCGGGTGCGCCATCCATGCGTTCCGCACCGATGTTCCATTCATCCAGCGTATCGATGATGGCCTGCTCGATCCGGCACACATAATCACGCACACCGATGCCGAGCCGGCGCAGGTCCAGCAGCGGGTAGACCACGATCTGGCCCGGCCCGTGATAGGTCACCTGGCCGCCGCGATCCACATGCAGCACCGGGATATCGCCGGCCGCCAGCACGTGCTCGGGTTTGCCGGCCTGGCCCAGGGTGAACACAGGGTCATGTTCGACCACCCACAGCTCGTCGGCGGAGTCGTCACCACGGGTATCGGTGAACTGCTGCATCGCGTGCCAGACAGGTTCATAGCCCTGCCGGCCCAGATCCCGCAGCAATGCTGGCCGCAGCGCCTTGCGCTGCGTTTCTGCCGCACAGGCGGTTACAGCGTCCACTTCACTTCCGGATGCTCACGCATCGCTGTGTGGGCAGCATCGTACTGTTCGCGGCTCTCCGCCTTGAAGGCGATGCGCACCGAGACGTACTTGCCGTTGGAAGACTGTTTCCAGCTGATGCGCTCTTCCAGTACCTCGATACCGGCGCGTTGCAGCAACTTGGGCAGCTCCGTCTCCAGACCGATGTTGGCCGCGCCCATGGCGCTGAGCTCAAAGGTACCGGGGAACTGGAAGCCGTGTTCAGGGTTGTCGGACTTGATTTCCATACCGCCATTATCGGGGCGAACGCCTACAAACCCAAGGCCACAGCAGATTTACAGCCTTCCACCAGCGCCGGGTAGTGCCGAGCCATGCTCGGCAGGGGCATTCCCAGCAAAGCCCAACCATTGTGCCGCGCGATGCACGGCGGAAGCGTTTCCGGGCAAGCCGCTGCCGAGCATGGCTCGGCACTACAGCCCCCCGGAAACCAGAAAGGCCGCTTGCGCGGCCCTTCTGCGGGGTAAACCCAGGCTTACTTGGACAGCTGCAGCAGGGTGGACGACACCCAACCGCGGTTGCCCAGCTCATCCTCGACTTCCCACATCACGCCTTCCTTGGTGCCGGTCGGGTACAGCATCATCCCGGCTTCCAGGGTGCGTACCGGCGCGCCGGTACCGCGGGCGTTGGCCAGCAGGCGACCGGCGCGTGTCACCGTCACCGCCTGCTGCGCGTTGGCGGCAGAGGCGTTGTCCGGCAAACCACCCAGCTGGGCGATGATGTCGGTATAGGCCTGCAGGTAGGCCATGGTGATCACCTGGCCGATTTCGGTATTGGCATAACCGCCAACGCCCGCCGCGCCCAGGCCGCTGCCGCCGAACAGACCGCCGCTGGCACCAAAGCCCATGTCGCTCTTGCGCGCGGAGCCTTCGGAGATGGCGACCTGCTCCGACGAACGCACGTCGGTTACGGTCAGCACCACGTCAGCGGTCTTGCTGGTGAAGTTCAGACCACCGACCACCGCACCGGCACGGCCACCAATCAGGCCGCCGAGCAGGCCACCAATGCCACTGCCACCGGCGTTGCTGTTCTGCGAGATCAGGTCCGGAATCATCACGTAGTCAGCGGCCTTGATCTGGCCCTTGCCGACGTTGGAGCGACCACGCAGGTCGCCACTGGCCGCCAGTTCACGCTCGAACTGACCCGCGGCCATACCGGCACCACGGTCCACCAGAGTGAAACAGCGCGAGCGGTTGACGAAGGCCTTGATCAGGCGCGACGGCGCCGGCAACTGCTGACCGGTCCACCAATGGGTGGAGTCTTCCGGTTCGATCACCGACAAAGTGCCGATCGGACGCTGGCAGGTTGGAATCTGTGCGGCAGCCTGTTGGCGCTGTTCCTGCGCCTGGGTGCCCTTGGCCTTGAACGCTGCCTGGGCCGGCTGGCTGCTGACAGCCGCAGCGATACCCAGAGTGATGACCGCTGCAGTGAGCGGCGAAAAAACGTTACGCATCTGATACTTCCCCATTAACCTGCACCTTACGAGGTGCGTTCCTTTGGCTTAGAGACCTTGCGGTGAGACTCTGTCCCTGATGTCACGTAGCAGACGAGCACGGTCCGGTCCGCCGGAATCCTAACCCAGACCGATGTCAGGGTGCATGACGTTTTTGTGAGGTAGCTCCCTTTATATGCACCGAAACTGCGTCTGTATCGCCTTATCTCCACGCAAAAAAGACGGCCAGGCGCCATCGACCACCTCCGCTCCACCCCACTTCCAGTGCGCAGGCCGTCCCACACCGCCTGCCACCAGAGCCTTCTCCAGCGCAGAGATTGCGGCCCCATCCCCCATTCAGCCCAGAGCACGCACTGCCGTCTGAACCGCTGAGCAGGGAGGCACTCGGCAAGCGGTGAGGGGGGTATCGATTGAAGACAGCACTGGCGGCATGAATGACAGCCACGACGCCGTCTGCCTGCATACGCGGAGCGCACCACTACAGCGAACGCTCAGCAGCAACGCATCATCCAGGCGATGACTGTCTCACCTGGGAAAACCTCCATCCCGCCAGACCGACGAAAGGCAAGCGAGGAAAGCAGCGACAATGACGAGCGCTGTTGAACCGCGCCACGCGCATGCATACCAAGCGCCCACCAGTCACGACCACCCACTTCGTCTGGTGCACGCAAATGCGCGCAAATATCCACCGTCGCATCCACAACAATCTGTCCGCTCGATAGCGATATGCCGACCCACAACGGATCACTAAGCTGCATGTCACTCTGCCGGCGAGGAGTCCGTACATGAAAAGAGGCACCCGACTGCTGTTGTTGATGGCAGGCAGTCTTGCAACCACCCCCGCCTGGGCTGCGCAACAATGCGCACAAAGTGCCTTGAGCGATCACCCGCCTGCGATCAACTTCCGCGTCGACAATGACTTGCTGGGCGGTGCACAACAGGATCAGGGGTACACCAATGGCGCGATGTTCACGCTGGTATCGCCAAACCTGCAGGACTACACCGACGACCCCTGCCTGCCGCGCCTTGCGCGCTGGATGAATCGTCACCTGGAACGCCTGCATCCAGGTGAATTCCAGCAGCAGAACATGATCTTCAGTTTCGGCCAGGGCTTGTACACGCCTACCGACAGCACTCGCACCGACCTGATCGAAGACGACCGTCCGTATGCGGCGGCGTTGGTGGTCAACTTCGGTTACAACGCGCGCAACGGCAACCACCTGCGCACCACCCAGTTGGCGCTCGGAATGATTGGCCCATCGGCGCAGGGCAAGCAGGTGCAGGATGCTGTGCACAGCGTTCTGGGCGATGAAAAGTTCATGGGCTGGGACAACCAGCTGCACGACGAACCGGTGTTCAAGCTTTTGCATGAGCGTATGCAACGCTGGCCTGCAGAAGGTAACGCCAGCGGCTGGGGCTGGGACGCGATCAGCCATTGGGGTGGCGCCATCGGCAACCTGGCTACGTATGCCAATGTTGGTGGCGAAGTCCGCTTCGGCTGGAAGCTACCTGATGATTTTGGTAGCTCACCGATGCGCCCTGCCGGTGAGAACACCGCACCCACCCGTCGTGGCCGTGCAGAAGGCTGGTCCAGCCACTTGTTCGTCACCAGCGACGCACGCTGGGTGGTGCGCGACATCACCTTGGATGGCAACACCTTCCGCAACAGCCATAGCGTGGACAAGCGCCCGTTTGTCGGCGACATCGGCTATGGCGTGGCGGTGATGCGTGGAAAGTGGAAGTTCGCCCTGGCCCGCTACCACCGCACCCGCGAGTTTGACGGCCAGAAAGAGACGCCGGTATTCGGCAGCTTCACCATCAGCCGGACGCTTTGACTGCAGCGGCGAACAATTGCAGCCACTCGCGCTGCAAGAGCGACAAGGCAAAAAGCGCCCTCACCCCAACCCCTCTCCCGCACGCGGGAGAGGGGCTCGAAATGCGTCTGCTGCTAGTGCACTAGCCCCTCTCCCGCCTGCGGGAGAGGGGTTGGGGTGAGGGCACTTCTGCTCCACAGCTTCGGCTTCGGCTTCGGCTTCGGCTTTGGCTTCGGCTTCGGCTTCGGCTTTGGCTTTGGCTTCGGCTCTTCAGCTTTTGACTTACCGGGCCCCTTCCGCAGCGACGGAGCTGGCAGACAAGACCCCGCACGGGGCGACGCACATGGATGTGCGTCGTTTTTAGACGCGTCAAGGATGTCTAGACGAAAAAAAAAGC